>CAZWUL010000060.1:0-6559 GCA_964636625.1 uncultured Atribacterota bacterium
ATACGTTTTTGTCATTGCGAGCCTGGCTTTAACTAATGTTAAGAGGCAGGCGTGGCAATCTCATCCATTTATTCCCACAGTATTTAGTATATATAAAAAAGATTTTATAGAATATTGTAAACTTTCACTTAAACCTACAGCATTTACTACATACTATATACTCACGACTCAATACTAATCATACTTCCCGCTCCCCTCGGAGGGAGAGGGTCAGGGTGAGCAATGTTCGGGGTCAGGCTTCACAAATTCACAAAATTCTTAAGCCTGATTAGCTTATTATTTTGTGAATTTGTGAAGCCTGACCCCGTTTCCTTAGGTTTCCTTAGGTTTCGACAAATGCTTCCCCATAATATAATGGGGAAAATTCTCCCCGGTTAGGTGCCTTAAAAAAGTATAGTCCCCTTCAAATAACACCTTAAAATCCATTTTTATGAAAAATCTTTTAGCATTATCAGATAATACACCAAAATGTATACCATATATTCCGTTTTCCTGCAAATATTGTAAAAAATGATTGACCAGTAAAGAGCCGATATTTTGCCCACGAAATTGTGATTTGATATTAATATGCAAAGTTGCCGGATAATCATAGGAAAAGTCTGGCACCTTGAATTCTTTTTTAAAGAAACTCGAGACCATACTTTTCATAAACATGATATTTTGCCTTTGGAATAACTGCCCGCTTAATATGGTCTGCTTTCCCAATGAGGGCAATACTTTTTTTCTAATAACCCTGCGCATACGTCGAACATTCTTTGCACCCAGAACATAGCCAATTACTATACTATTACTTTCTGCTACAAAGCAGGAGTCCGGTTCATAATCTACGAAATAGGAAGTCAGCAAACCGGCAATAATATCATCACTAAAAATGATATTTCGATATTTTCTTAAAATGCTGCTCTCCACGCTGATTTCTCTTATTGCTCTTCTATCTTCTATGTTGTATTGACGGATTTTTATATCATTTAATTCTGTCATATTTTCTGTTCTTAGTTTGGGGGCATGGTAGGGGTCAGGTCTTCACATTTGACATTTTATTAAGATAATGTCAAATGTGAAGACCTGACCCCTTTACTCCCCTCTCCTTTAGATCAATTTTCATATTGATACACTGCAAAGATTTCATTCTCTCGAATAGATGCTTCCAATAAATTTTTCAGCAAAGGATTTCTTAACTGGGTAATATAAGCCCTTAATGCCCTCTCTTTTTGTTGCTTGATTTCTTCTGAAAGCATAAACCTTTCCCATCCACCTTCCAAAGTAACCAAATCTAAAGGTGGTAACATAAATAGGTCAGGAGCATACCTTTTGGGATGAGGATAATCCCTGTGGTGCACAAGATATTTATAAGCTGTAATATCTTGAATTATTTTTTCCAGGCTATCCATTTCTGCTACAACCTCTTCCCGCATCAAATCCTCCAATTCTTCCAATTTTTCAAATGTCTGATATTTTTTCAACATCTCTTCCAATATATTTTCAATAATTATACCAGTCGTCGAATGATCAATATGATTATCTTCGGGGTGTGAGTATAGTAATATATCCGGCTTGTATTCCTGGATTATTTCTTTAAATACTTGCTGTAACTCCAGCTGATTCTGCTGTGCAAGGCGACTATCAGGATAATCAAGGTATATCAGGTTATCACACGGTACACCCAACAGGCAGGTGGCACTTTCAAACTCCAGATATCTCATATCCCTGAGATTACGGCGGTTGCCATCTGTAACCAGTATAATATATACTTCAGCCCCTCTCCTTACAGATTCAATAATATACCCCCCACAGGCAATGGTCTCATCATCAGGGTGCGGGGAAAATACCAATAGTGTTTGCCCTTGTTCTGGCAGCTTCACATCATCTAAAAAATAAATGGTCAGCTGGGGCATTACAGGATTAGCTCTAAAATAACTATAGAACACTATCACGATTACGAGTAGTGTCAATAAAATTAATACCTGTATTTTTCTGCTATTTTTTATTTTTCTTATTATATTTCCCATTTCCTTCCAATCTATTTTGTATTGCGTACAAAATAAGGTTTATAATTCTTATTTTTTGTTTACAGTTTAATATAAAATGCAAGAAAAACCAAATTATAAATTTAATATAATACTGGAAAATATAAGAATAAATCTCGACTCAAGGGGGAGTATAAAATAGAAAAGTTCATCCTTTTCTCAAAAATGTTTCTTCGGGGTCAGGCTTCACAAGTTCACAAAATATTCTATATTGTCTAGAATTTATGATTTTGTGAAATTGTGAAGCCTGACCCCGTTTATTAATTTTATTCGGTTATTGCGTTCTCTGAATAATAATATTGAGGCGCAAGGAGGAGCCATCTCTGCCCAAGCCATCCAGGCGGAAGGTATTGATGCCATCAAAGGTTACCACTACCTCACCCGGCCTATCCCAACCATTCTTTTCCTGTCTATGCCTGGTGATTGGATTTAAAATATTGACCCTGTTTATCAGATTATCAATATCATTCCAGATATGTACCGGATGTTTGCTGATTAGTTCAGTCCTTATTTCACTTTCAATCTTTTCTACATTTGAAGTTATCAGGCGTTTAGTGTTTTGTTCAATAACATAGTCGTAGGCTTTCGGACCATATATAACCGCACTGCCTACAATAATTACCAGTATGAGTATAGATAGTATGGTAATACCTTTATTATTGACTGATTTCATTTTTTAGACCTCGTGTTATTTTTTAAATAATAGCATTTTAAAAATAAAATGACAACAATTTAGCCGTTAGTAGTTAGTATTTAGTAGTTAGAAAATACAATTTATAGTTTTAAGTTCTCGAAGTTCCCCTCTCCCCTTGGAGGGAGAGGGTCAGGGTGAGGGGGGAGGAGATTTGGAGCTAGTTTTTAGTTTTTGGTTTAAAATTGTGTAACGTATAACGTGAAAAGAATAGAAATAAAGAGTGTTTCGGGGTCTAAAAACAAAAAAACAATATAAATTATAAAGAAAAATGTTCAGCAATAATATTATTTATTCTCATAATAGTTTGCTTATTATCAACAGAACCTATTTTTCTTAAAAGTCTTTTTTTATCCACACTTCTAAGTTGGATAATCATAATTTTAGAATCATTATCCAGGCTTGCCGTTCCTTCTGGAATAAATACTTCAAAAGGATATATATTTTTTGTATTTGAAGATATTGGCCCAACAGTAACTAAAGGTGAATATTGATTATGAATATCATTTGAAAGAATTATCGCAGGTCTTTTCTTTTTTACTTCATGACCTATGGTTGGATCAAAATTTATTAAATATATTTCACCTTTTTTAGGATATGCCATCACTGGTTACCCCATCATAATCTTCATTCTCTTCAGAAATTTCCTTATATGCTGATTGATAAGCTCTGATAAGATTTTTCTTTTGAATTTCTTTTAGATTTTTCTCTATAGATTTAGTAATAAATTTACTCCTATGTCTATCAGGAATATTTTCCCTTAGAGAATCAGCTATATCTTCAGGTAAAGAGATTGTCAATTTTACTTTTTTAGACATAATAAATCACCATCCATTTATTACTACTATTTTCTACATAATAACATACCTTACTATTTTGTCAATAATAAATTAGTTTATAGTATCGAGTAGGTAGTATCGAGTTAAATGCAATCAAGAAATATTTTTTAGTTTTTTGTTAAATGCATCAATATAATTCAAGATAAAAATAGAATAAGACTGCAAGCATATTAGTATGAGATTGCTTCGTCACTGCAATGACAAATTCGTATAACGTCGTGTGTATTGCGTATTGCGTAATGAATACAGTAATCAGTAACAAGTAATGAGTAATCAGCAATATAAATCAATTACCTGATTTATTAATTAAATTTCTTGGGGGTAATTTCATCCTCACCTTCATCATCCCCCTCAAGGGGGAGGAAATTAAAAATGATGTAATCCTTCTCTCAAAAATGGTTCTTCGCGGTCAGGCTTCACAAGTTCACAAAATAATAAGCTGAATTATTTATAAAAATTTTGTGAATTTGTGAAGCCTGACCGCGTTTATTCGTTTATTCCAATAATAAATTTTCGAGAGTTGCATATATCCAGCTGTCTTCAGGAGCTTCCTGCATTGCTTTTTGAAAATACTCAACTGCCTCTTCATGGTTCTCTATTCTCTGGTATGACATTCCAATATAATATAGATATAAATATTTATCTTTAAAATTTGGGTTAAGGAGCAAGGCGGTATCCCACTGCTCAATCGATTGCTCGTATTCTTCATTATGCACATACAGTGTTGCCAGTTCGTCATAGGCCTGTAAATAATTCGGGTATAAATATATTGCCTCCTGATACATATTATAAGCTTCTTTTATATTTCCTGCTCTGCGGAAATAATTTGCTAAATTATAATACAGGCTTCTATCCTTATAGTAATTCTTGGCTTGTTTTAATATTGTAAATGATTCGTGCAGATAATTCGCCTGAAGGTATACTGAGCCTAAATGTAATAACATCCTTCCATTATAAGGAGCTATTGCAGCTGCCTTTTCAAAATTTAAAATGGAATCATATAAATCATTATCAAGAACATAAGCTTTCTGACCGCGGAAAGAATATATTTCAGCAATGTAAGGTTTGATTATATGCAGATAAGAAGTGAGCAACAATATTATACACAGACCAATGATGGAAAATATTTTAATGGGTTTTCTTAATTCAATATGAATTTTGAATATATCATGTTCTTTAAAAAGAACCAAATAAATATGAGTGGCCAGACCAAGTAAAATAAAAAAAGATGCGCCTAAAAAAGCCACATGAAAAGGAAAAGTAAAAAGACAGTGAATTAAAAAAATATTGATTCCCAGGAATATTCCAAGATATACCAGCTTATTCTCCTGTTTTAGATTCTTTGCACTCAGCAAAACCCAGCTATTTTTATAAAAGAAAAAAATAATTACTAAAAATAACAGCAGCCCTATTATACCTATTTCGGCTGCAAGCTGGACATATTCATTATGTGCTTCAGCAACATTAGTATTGCTCAGGTATCTAACCATTCCCGGATTTTCCTGCAGATATTTTCCCTGAAATTCCGGGTAATTTATATTGAAAGTTCCTAACCCAAAACCAAACAAAGGCCTTGCAGTAAACATTCTTAAAGTGGAATTCAGCATGATAAGCCGCATATTGATGGAATAGTCTCCCCTGTCCAGCACAGATACTGCTTTCCGGGGGACTGTTAAACGGCTGCGATTCAAGGGATTCTCTGTTGAATAGACTATGGTTATTAAAATAATAATTAAGAATAAAACAATAAGATTCTTTTTATTTGTTCGGAATATTGCCGCGAGATTGCCTTTCTTGCTCAATAATATCCCCAGCGGGACAGTCAGAAGTATGCTTATCCAGATACCCCTGCTCTGGCATATTATGATGGCTGTATAGATTAAAATAATAGTAATAAAATAAAAAAGCTTTTTTGTTTTTTCTTTCTCCAGTAAAAAAAATACTAATGCAGAAGGCAAAACCAGTGAAAGAAAATTTGATGCTAAATTTTTTTGACCGATGGGAGAAAATATTTGTCCATACATTGCCAGGTATGCAATCAATCCATAGTAATGGCAAATTACATACAGGGCAATAAGCCCTGCTGAAATAATAAAGGCATTGATTAATATTTCAGTTTTGTTGTCTATATTTAAATTAATAACCAGTAAACACAAAAATATATAACTCAGGAAAATAAGCAAATTTCTCAAGCTGAGTATTGTACTGGAGCTATAGATAAGGGATGTGCAGAGAAAAACAAAAAATACTGCCAGGGATATTGATAATTTGTCTTTGCTTAAGACAATGCTTTTACCGTTAACTATTTTTAATAAAGCCATTAACAGAATAAAAAAAGGGATTAACTGTACCCATAACTCCTGGTTTGCCCGGAAATAATCTACATACCTGTATACCAGCAACGGGCTGGCAATTATTAAGAATACCAGTGAATATAAGATTGTTTTGTTTGAAATGTTTTTTTCTATCATGTAAAAATAGTCAGCCCTTTTAAGCAAAATTTTATTTTTTTCACTTAAAAGGGCTGTGTTACTTCAAAATTATATTATTTCAATTCTTACATTATCTTTGAGCAACTAATTCAGGATCAGAGTATATAAGTTCTTCATTTCCATCATAGGCATCAATTGTGAAATATGTAGAACTGCTAGCAGTAATAATAACCACGCCCGCCCTGGAACCTGTCGCTGGTGCACTTCCACTTATAGCTACAATATCATTTTCATAGGGATTCTGCATTCCTGCACAATTATTTGTTTCACATCCTATAGCAGTAAGAACACCGTCTATTGCTATTGCACCATCAGCTAATTCGGATTGAATCAAGGTATGAACTGTGCCAGCATTAGCTTTGACAATTGCATCTTTAGCTTTTTGCTGCTGTTGAGTATAAAGCCTCAAGCCTAACAGTGCCAGGATGCCGATAATGGCCACCACGACCATCAGCTCGATTAAGGTAAAACCTTTTTTGTTTTTTTGTAAGTACATGAACATTTTATTAA
>CAZWUL010000061.1:0-6042 GCA_964636625.1 uncultured Atribacterota bacterium
TTAGTTTTAATTTATATTGATGTGATTATACTGCTACTCTTAATACTTCGTCAATGGTAGTAATCCCTTCTAATGCTTTTTCAACCCCGCTGTCCAGAAGAGTGCGCATGCCATTTTTGATAGCAGTTTCTTTTATTTCATTACTGGAAGAATTTTTCATAATCATGGAACGTATTTCATCATCAATGCGAACTATCTCAAATATGGCGGTTCTCCCCCTATATCCTGTATTTTTGCAATAATCACAACCTTTACCACGATAAAGCTTTAATTTTCCAGGTTCGGGAACCTTAAAATTAACTTTCAGGTTTTCCAGAACATCTTCTCCAGGTGTGTACTCTTCAATACATCTGGGACAAATCTGACGCACTAGCCTCTGGGCCATAACACCTATGACTGAAGAAGAAATTAGGAATGGGGCAATACCCATATCCATCATTCGGGTAAGTGAACTTACTGCATCATTAGTATGTAATGTGCTAAAAACAAGATGTCCGGTTAGGGCAGATTGAACAGCTATATGTGCTGTTTCCGAATCTCTCATTTCGCCTATCATGATTATGTCAGGGTCCTGTCTTAATATAGAGCGGAGAGCATTTGCGAAAGTCAAATTTATTTTTGGTCTGACGTTAATCTGGTTTATTCTTTCTAACTTATACTCAACGGGGTCTTCAACAGTAATAACATTTTTTCCAATGGAATCGATTTCAGTAAGAGCCCCGTACAGGGTGGTACTTTTTCCGCTTCCTGTGGGACCGGTAATAAGAATAATCCCATAAGAAGATTTAATCATACCACGAAATTCTCCCAACTGTTTCTCTGTGAATCCTACACTATCGAGAGAAATCACACCTTGACTTTTGTCCAAAAGACGCATAACTATTTTTTCTTCATAAACAGTTGGAATAGACGATATTCTTAAATCCACTTCCCTGGCTCCAAAACGAAGTTGGAAGCGGCCATCCTGGGGTAAACGACGTTCAGCGATATCCATTCGCGACAATATTTTAATCCTGGAAATTATCGCCGGTTTGATTCTGGCAGGTAACATTCGTACATCATGCAGTATACCGTCAATACGATATCTGACCAATAATCCTCTTTTGTTAGGTTCCAGGTGTATATCACTCGCCCTTTCTTTAATGCCCTGCACTATAATCATATTAACCAGTTGAATAACCGGCGCTTCCTGGCTGATTGCTTCCAATGCTGAAAGGTTGACTTCATCACCGTATTCAGTAACATTAGAGACATCAACCTTTTCCAGGATGTCATCAAAATGTCCTCCTACTTCGTAGTGAGTACTCAAGACATTAGCAATATCTTCCTCGCTAGCAAATTTTGGATTGACGTCCATTTTAGTGTATTCCTTGATGTAATCAATAGTATTTACATCCAGGGGATTAGCCATGGCAATTGTAAGGGTATTGTTCTCTTTACTAAGGGGGACAATTTTATAGCGTACCGCAATTCTTTTGGGAATAACCGAAACAATTTCCGGATCAAGTATGACATCTTCTAGCTCGATATATTCCGCTTCATAGACATGTTGCAATGCCTGTAAGAGCTGTTTCTGGGTAATAGACCCCTGGCTAACCAGAATTTCTCCAATTTTCTTTTTATTGTCAGCCTTTTGAATTTCCAGTGCCTTTTTTAACTGCTCTGAATTTATCATTCCCTGATTTATGAGAATTTCGCCCAATCTTAAATTTGATAAGTAGTTTTTTTGTTTATCCTCAATTGCCATATACAAATTTGCTCCTATGCTATCTAAAATTATTTTTTCTTAAAATTTAAGATATCTCCAAAAACATCCCCTAATAAAATCCTATCACTATCCTGTTTTTTGTTATAATCATTTATTAGCTGTTTTTGTTCTTCTTTTACTGCTCTTCTAATGCTTAAACTAATCTTTTTCTTATTTTCATCAATTTTAGTAATAAGTGTTTGCACAGTATCCCCAACTGATAATACACTTTCAGGATTTTCTATTCTTTTATGGGATATTTCTGAAAGCGGGACCAGTCCATCAATATTTTCTTCCAGGTTAACAAAAGCCCCGAAATCGGTAATATTTACCACTTTTCCTTCAATCAGGCTGCCTACTACATATTTTTTACAGATATCGCTCCAGGGATTGGGCATGAGTCTTTTCCGGCTTAGAGTTAACTGTAACTTCTCTTTATCAATTTCAATAATCTGTAATTCAACCTGGTCTCCTCTTTTAAAAACCTGGCTGGGGTGTTTTATATCATCCCAGGATATTTCTGAAAACGGCAAAAACCCCTCAATTTCTTCATCTAAAGCTACAAAGACACCAAAATTCTTTATTCTCAGAATAGTGCCTTTTACTTTATCATTTACCTTATATTTACCTTCAATACCTGACCACGGATTGGGTAGGGTTTGTTTTCTGCTTAGAAAAATAATTCTATCATTTTTATCAATTTTAATGACCTTAAGAGGCATAATGGCATATTTCTTTAAAACACTAGAAGGTTTTTCAATATATTTCCAGTCAATTTCTGAGAGATGGACAATGCCAGTGACACCAGGTTCTAATTCTACATTAGCACCATAGGAATTAATTTGAGTAATTTTTCCTTCAACTGTATTTCCTACTGCATATTTATCTTCAATAGTTTTCCAGGGATCATCCATAAGCTGTTTTAATCCCAGGGATATTTTCCGGTTTTCTTTATCAATATCCAGTATTCTAACTTTAATTACCTCGTTTTCAGAAAGAATATCCTTTGGCTCCCTGGTATAAGCCCAGGACATATCAGATATATGTAATAATCCATTTAATCCCTCTTCTAATTCAATGAAAGCACCGAAATTTTTTATACTTAACACTTTTCCATCTACTTCATCGCCGATGCTGAATTTTTCATCCACAACATCCCAGGGATTAGGAGTTAATTGCTTAACACTAAGAGATATTTTTCTCTGTTCCTGGTCATAATCGATGACTTTTACTTTTATATCATCACCTTTTTGCAACAGCTTCAAAGGATCTTTCATATCCTTCCAGGTAATTTCGGAAAGATGCAATAGCCCTTCTATTCCACCAATATCAACAAAAGCTCCAAAATTAGTAATATTTACAACCTTTCCATCCAGTACCTTATCTACTTCCAGGATAGAAAGGGTCTTTTGTTTTAAAGCTTCCCTTTCCTTTTCCAGAACAAGCCGGTGTGACAATACAATATTATTTCTGTTCTTGTCCAGTTTTAAAATGTGGAAAGAAAGTTTTTTACCTATATATTTATCTAAATCTTTCTCTTCAATAAATTGCTGTTCCACATGAGATAGCGGGACGAAAGCTTTAACACCCAAATCAACAATAAGACCATTGCTGTTTTTTTCTACTACTTCACCCTGAATTGTCTTCTTACTCTTATAGGTATTAATTAATTGATCCCACAAAAGAATATCACGTGCTCTTTCGCGAGATAACAATATCTGACTATTTTTCTCATCCACTTTTAAGATATAGACATCAATTTCATCATCAATTTCAAGTGAATGGCTGACCTTATCCTGGCCTCTGGTAAAAATAGATTCTTCAGTAGCAGGAAGGAATCCTTCCATCTTATAATTAATATCAACCAGATATCCTTCATCATCTACTTTAACTACTTTTCCCCTGGTTATTTCTCCTCTCCTGATTTTTTTGAACCCGTCCAATGAATCATTCATAAGATCATTCATTTGAGCCTGGTCCTGTTCTTCTTTTGTTTCTTGAATTTCTTGTTTTTCTTCAATTGCATCGTTCTTGTTTTCCATGAGATTAACATTTCCTCCTTCATTGCTGTGCCAATCTTATCATAAATTATTTAAATATTCTATGCTTGATTATGCACCGCTCTTTTGTTGTTATCGTATTTTCTCAGCTAATTTTAAGAAAATCGATTTATATTATATGTTATATATAAAAATATTGCTTATATTGTTTAAACTTTTTACCTTTTATCTTGGTTTGTCTGTATTATTCTTTCCTCAGTAATAATGCAATCAACTGGCATATCATTTTTTTCTAAAGAAAGTTCTTTGACTATCTGCATTTCAAAAGCAAGACCGATTGTACAGGCACCTTTTGATAGTCTTTTCAAAAATCGGTCATAATAACCTCCGCCTCTTCCCAGGCGATGGCCTTTTTCTGAAAATGCGACACCAGGGACAATAACCAGGTCTAAAATATCTGCTGGAAAATATCTTTGAAATTCTTCTTTTGGTTGAAATATCCCTAAACTACCAGGAGCAATTTCTGTTTCGTAATTTTTTATAAGGGAGGGAATTATTTCATGTTTATCTTGAATAATAAGAGGTACAAAAACTTTTTTATTTGTCTTCAGAGAATATTCAATAATTCCCCGCGTTTGAACTTCTGAATTGGTGGAAATATATAGCATAATTTTTTCTGATTGTTGGTATTTATCACTTTTTATCAATTTTTCGGCTATCTTAATACTCTTATCATAAATAGCCTGTTTGGTCAGCAATCTTCTTTTATCTAATAATAGCTTCCTGAGAGATTGCTTGTTTAACTTATTTATCATAATACAATCTACTACTTATTGTCAATAGGGGAATTTATAATTAAAATAGAATACCCCGCTATGACGCTAACTTCAAGTTTTGATACCTATCCTCAGACAGGTGGACATCTACCCGGATGTTTCATACTTCCAGTTAATTAACGGTTTCGCTAATCTTAGGTCATCCTTTTCAGGAAAGCCACAGGCCTGTATTACGCACCCGGAGATCGATTTCCTTTTTTAAAAGTGTTGGGTCAAAACTATTCAGTTTCGCGTCCACAGCAGGGTTACTTATCATTTTCTCAAATTCAATATAGCACATTTTTCTGTAAAATACAATATATATAGTACTCCATCAAGGGGCAAAAATAGTATTTAGTATGTAGTATCGGGTATTGAGTCTAAAATACAGTAATGAGTAATAAAGACAGTTTTTGGTTTTTAATTCTTGGTTTTTGGTTTAAAAAACGTATTACTTATAGCGTATAACGTTTTAATACAGTAATGAGTAACGAGTAAACAGTGATAAGGAATAAAGAAGGTTGTTAGTTTACAGTTTTTAGTTTTTAGTAAAAGACATAAATACAATTCAAGATAATAATTATACTAATACTGGAAGTTTAAGTGGATGAGATTGCTTCGTCACTTCGTTCCTCGCAATGACAAGATAGTATCGAGTATATAGTATGTAGTATTGAGTCTAAGATAAGAATAAAAAATAACTAACAGATGAAAACAGTGTTCTTATCTTGTTCTTTTACTAACTACTAACTACTAAATAAGTATTGAGTCAAGAATACAGTTTACAGTTATCGGTTTTCAGTTAAATGCAAAATAAAAGTAAAAATACTCAATATTGAAAAAAGTTTTATTTAAAGTATGTGGGTATATGCGGATGAGATTGCTTCGTCACTTCGTTCCTCGCAATGACAATATAGTCGTTGGTCGTTGGTATTTAGTATTCAGTTAGAATAGAATAGTAGTTTTTGGTTTTTAGTTAAATACAAAATTCAAAGAAAAATCAAGTTTTTTGAGAATTTCCCTCTCCCCTTGTCACCTTCACCCTCCCCCCTCGAAGGGGGAGGAATTGAAATAGGATGATCCTGCTCTAAAGGGGAAGAATTGGAGCAAGCTATCAGTTAATATTTTTAATATCTTAAATTGTCAATATTCCATTCTTCCAGATATCTATTCCCACAGTATTCACATTATACGTTATACAAAATACTTAATAATTTTTTTGTCATTGCGAGCCTGCCTTTAACTACTGTTAAGAGGTAGGCGTGGCAATCTCATCCATTGCTGCCCACATTCTTTGTCTAAAAACTGATAACTATCTTTCACTTATCCCAACAAATTTTATTCTTTCCCATTCTTGCATCCTTCCATCATTGCATTCTTCCAAGCACTTATTCCCACACTATTTACTACATACTATATACTGGATACTAAATACTCATCTTCAGATGTAATTCTTTAAGTTGTTCAGGGCTAACCTCTG
>CAZWUL010000062.1:0-5983 GCA_964636625.1 uncultured Atribacterota bacterium
AGTCTAAGATAAGAAGAAACAATAACTAACAGATGAAAACAGTGTTCTTATCTTGTTCTTTTACTAACTACAAACTACTAACGACTAACTACTAAGATAGTATCGAGTCCAGAATACTCGATACTAATTTTATTTCGTTCCAAACAGACGATCTCCGGCATCTCCCAATCCTGGTACTATATAGGCATGACTGTTTAACCCTTCATCTATGGTGGCTGTATATATTGTCACCTCAGGAAAATTCTCATGCATTACCTTAATTCCCTCCGGTGCTGCTACAAGGCACATAAATTTTATATTTGATTTAGTATACTTCTTAACGTATTCTATAGTAGCAACAGCAGTACCTCCAGTTGCCAGCATAGGGTCTACCACAATAATATCACGTTTATCTATATCTTTTGGTAATTTAGCATAATAACTAACTGGCATTAAGGTTTCAGGGTCGCGATACATACCGATATGGCCGACCTTGGCAGAAGGAATAAGCTTTAATATTCCATCAACCATTCCCAAACCTGCTCTCAGGATAGCTATAATTGCAACTTTTTTCCCTGATATTATCCTACCTTTTGTTTTAGCAATTGGCGTTTCAATATTAATCTCTTTCAGCTCTATGTCGCGCGTTACTTCATAAGCCATCAAATTAGAGAGCTCATCAACTAAGTCCCGAAAATCCTTTACATCTGTTTTTTTATCTCTTAACATAGTCAATTTGTGTTGAATTAAGGGATGGTCAAGAATAACAACGTCCTTCAAAATAAATCCTCCTTCAATAAGCTTTATTATTTTAATTTATTAATGCATGTTGATTAATTTTACTAATTAATTTGTTGTTTATTTGTCCTGAGAAAAGTTGTCTATTTTTTTAATTCTAACAAGATGACGGTCTTCATTACTAAATTTTGTATTGAGCCAGATCTGGGCAATATCTTTAGCCAGACCTATTCCAATTACCCTTCCACCCATGGTTAAAATGTTTGATTTATTATGCTCACGTGTCATCCTGGCGGAAAAAGTGTCATGGCACAAGGATGCTCTAATCCCTTTGACTTTATTTGCCGCTATAGACATTCCAATCCCTGTACCGCAAATTAAAATCCCACATTCAAAATTACCTTCAATTACAGCCTCACAAACTTTAAAGGCATAATCAGGATAATGAACTGGTTTTCTGTCATTACAGCCAAAATCCTGGTAGGAATAACCCGCTTCTTTTAAGAAATCAATGATACCAGTTTTTAAATCATATCCACCATGGTCACTGGCAATAGCAATATTATTCATGTTAAGATTCCTTTCTTAATTTTATTATTAATCTATTGGTTACTTGTTCTATCCTTTCGCATATGAGCTCATAAAAAAACATGCTTTTACCATAAGGGTCCTCTATTTCTTGATTTGGAATACTTTTGAGATTATTGCAATATGATTGAAATAGATACATTTTGTGGGTTTCTTTAGGAAATTGCCTTTTAAGAAACTGTAATTGATAATGGGTCATTGTTAAAATATGAGAAGATTTGTATATAATATCCATGCTAACCGGCTTTGACCGATATGCCTTGATGTCTATTCCACGTTTGGCCATACAGACAATAGTCTCCCGGGTTGGTGGAATACCTTCTATTGCAGAAACTCCCGCTGAATCAGAATCATATTTTAAATTTGTAGCATACTTTTGTTTCAATTTTTTAAATAAAAAATTGGCCATAACACTTCGGCAGGTATTTCCGGTGCAAACAAATAGAATTTTATTTTTTTTCAATTAAATCTCCTGAATTATGCAAAGTAAAAATTTTTTATCTATCACACTAATTTTTCAGGTCAGGGCTACAATAACCCGGTCATTTTGATAATAATCACGAAATACTAATATCTTATCCTGGAAATTTCCAGCATTTTTAATCATTCTGGATACAGCCTCTTTCTGTTTGTGTCCTATTTCCAATGCCAAAAAACTATTTCTCTTTTTTAAATATTTTGAAGATTGTTTCATAATTTTCTGGTAATAATCCAAGCCTTTTATTCCACCAAAAAGAGCCTTTTTTGGTTCATAATGATATACTTCTTCTGGTAAATTCGAAAATTCTGATTTGCTAATATAAGGCGGGTTTGATATTATTCCATCAAAACAAAGAGAGCTATTTAGACTTTGCGTTTCAAAAAAATCTCCATATAAAAAAGTAACCTTAGTCTCACAGGAGAACCTTTTTGCGTTTTCTTGCGCTAATTTAATTGCTTTATTTGAAATATCAGAGGCATAAAAATGAATATCCTTACTGGTATTTTGAAAATAATAACAGATAGATATAGGTATAACGCCTGAACCTGTTCCAATGTCCAGAAAATATAATTTAGTCCTATCCGGCATTGATTCGATTAATTTGATTATTTCTTCCACCAAAATTTCTGTTTCAGGGCGGGGTATAAATATACTTTTTCTCAACTTAAATTCCATTCCCATAAAATTTTGAAACCCGGTAATATATTGTAATGGAATGCCTTTCGCTCTTTCTTCTATCCAGTCATAATATCGCTTTTTATCTCCGGGAGAAACATTTAAAAAACGATTCAATAATAAGTCAAATCTTTCTTTTTTTAAAAGATAACTTAATAATATTAGGGATTCTTCGTCCGCCCTGCTTCTACCACTTTTCCTTAATATTACTTCACCTTCGGCTAAAATTTCTCCGATTTTTTTATTTTTTTTATCACTATTTTTAATAATCGAAATAGACATTTATTTGTTTTCCTTAAAAGATGCAACTATATCATCCAGGTCACCATCAAGCATTTCTTCCAAATTATGGAAATTTTTATTAATTCTATGGTCGGTAACCCGATTTTGTGGAAAATTATAAGTCCTTATTCTTTCACTCCGGTCTCCAGTACCTACCTGTTTTTTTCTTTGATTGTCAATTTCTTGATTCTGTTCACTTTGTAATCTATCAAGTAACCGGGCTCTTAACACTTTTAGGGCTTTTTCCTTATTCTTGTGCTGTGATTTCTCGTCCTGACAGGTTACCACAATACCAGTAGGCAAATGGGTTATCCTTACCGCAGAATCAGTAGTATTTACACTTTGTCCTCCGGGTCCTGTGGAACGGAAACGGTCAATTTTTAAGTCGTTGGGATTAATCTCCATCTCAATATCTTCTGCTTCTGGTAGAATAGCAACAGTTATTGTAGAAGTATGAATCCTGCCTCCTGATTCAGTTACTGGTATCCGCTGTACTCTATGCACTCCGCTTTCCTGTTTTAACGTTCCAAAAACATTCTGCCCTGAAATACCAAAAATAATTTCTTTAAACCCGCCAATTTCTGTAGGGTTGGAGTTTATAATTTCTATTTTCCATTGATTTCTCTCAGCAAATCGAGAATACATACGAAACAAATCACTTACAAAAAGAGCCGCTTCATTTCCACCGGCTCCTGCCCTTATTTCTACAATAATATCCTTCTTGTTTCGTGGGTCTTCCGGGTATAATAATTCATTCAATTCTTCAATAATTCTTTTTTTTTGTTTGGCAAGTGATGCTATTTCTTCGTCAATCATTTTTGTAAGCTCTAAATCGTTTTCTCCTTTTTTTAAGTGTTTGTTCTCTTGAATTTCTTTTTCTATATCCTTATATTGATGGTACAACTGAACAGTCCGGGCAATTTCGCTATGTCTTTTTGCTAATTTTTGAAACTGCTCCTGAACAGCAATAATTTTAGGATTCGAAAGGCGCTGATTTAAATCTTTATATTCTTTTTCTATCTCTTCGAGTTCTTTAAACATGTTATTCACTACCTTTTTTTAATCTGAAAGATACTTGCCCAACATTGTAAAATACGGGTTTCTTTTCATATTTTGGCCCTTGATGACTCATTATTCTATAATATTTTAATTGTTCTCTTTTTTCCAGGGGTGACCACAGGTCATTTCCCCTTCAGGACACGGTCCTATCAAACAAGGTGGGCCGGCATCTTTGAAAATAAGCGGTGCTTCCTTTTTTGCTAATCGCAACATTTGGATAGCCAGTTCTCTTATTTCCCACTGAGCCCTATTGCAGCACCTCAGCTTGAAAAAATGAATTAATTCCCTGGCATTAGCTGTAAAAATAATACTGGTGCCTACTGCCTGTGGTAAAATGTAACGTGCATCTTCAGCAGGGACACCTTTCTCCAGCATTTCCAGATATAAATTATAACTATTATTAATAAGGTTTTTAAACTTTCTTAATATAATCCCATTATTCTGAATCTTTCTTGGTATAATATATTGCTGTTCTTTACCAACTTTAACATATCTCTGGCTTCTCTGCGAAAAGGAAGCAATACGATGACGAACTAACTGATGTGAGCAAGTACGGGAGATATTTTCGATGCTAAAAGTAAATGATACGTGTTCTAAAACAGAATAATGCCCTAATTTCATAATTTTTTTAATTAGATTATCCTGTTTTTCCTTGTCTATTGCTTCTGCTATTTCCTGAATATTTCTGGAAGAATAACAGAGTCGAGCTGCTTGTGCTACCATCTTTTCAATATTTTTGGAATAATTTATAAGTTGTACTCTCATTTATACTCATTCCTTTTCTAAAGATTCGCTCTTTTTTGATTTATTCATAACCTGGTGATGCTGCCGGCATCTTGCCTCATAACTCTCTTTGGCGCCTATTAATATAGTGGGGTCATTATAATCAGCTGGCTTGCCATCTACCAGTCTCTGAGTACGAGTAGCAGGTTTACCACAGACCATACATATTGCGTGTAATTTATCCACGTATTCAGCAATCGCCAGTAATTTCGGCATAGGTCCGAAAGGCTCTCCTCTAAAATCCTGATCAAGCCCGGCAACAATAACACGTTTTCCATTGTCAGCTAAAAACTGGGAAACATTAATAATATTTTCATCAAAAAACTGTGCCTCATCAATTGCAATAACATCAATATTTTTTTCTACCATTTTTAAAATATCTTTAGAATGCTTGACACAGTTAGCCTCTATCTTGCTGCCATTATGAGAATAAATATATTGAACATGATATCGGTTGTCTATCATCGGTTTAAATATTTCTACTTTTTTTCTGGCAATCTGCACACGTCTTATTCTTCTTATCAATTCTTCACTTTTACCGCTAAACATACTTCCGCATATTATTTCAATACTTCCTCCGGCACAGGTTTCATGCATCTCAATTCCCTCCATTATTTTCTATATGGGAGCAAGTTTTTTTATTAAAAATCGCACAGGATATAAGCTGGAAGAAATTTCTAAGTAATAATAAAAAACAGAGCAATTGCTCTGTTTTTTATTATTACTTTTTCTAATTTCTAAAAATTTTTCATTATCGACTAAACCATTACCTATTATTCTTTTTGGTTAGCCTGATTGTCATCTTCCCCTGCTTCTTCAGAAGCTTGTTCAAGGTTGTATCTTCTATTAAATTTTTCCACTCTACCGGCAGAATCAAATATTTTTTGCTTACCGGTAAAAAAGGGATGACAGGCAGAGCATACTTCTACACGAATATCCTTTTTAGTTGAACGGGTTTCAAAAGTATTCCCACATGCACAAACCACTGTAGCCTTGTCATATTTGGGATGAATCTCTTTTTTCATTTTTTTTCACCTTCATTCTTATTAATACCCTAAAATTTCGAAAAAATTATATCACAACTGGAATAAACCGTCAAAACAAATTACTTTTTAATCATTTGAAATTAAAACTACTTAATTTCCTAAAATATAATAATAAACTTTAAAATAACCCTTGCAACAGATTTTTTATCTATTATTATTTTCGTCTTTAATGGTATTTAGAAAATCAATGTTACTTTTAGTCTTTTTCAATTTATTTAATAATAAGCTTATCGCGTCGATAGTACTTTGATTTGACAATGCTCTTCTCATAAGCCAGGCCTTACTCAGGGAGTCTGCATCTAATAATAATTCTTCCCTTCTGGTACCTGAACGCTTAATATCAATTGCCGGG
>CAZWUL010000063.1:0-5982 GCA_964636625.1 uncultured Atribacterota bacterium
GTTCATCAGATATTATAGAACAAATGAACATAGAGTATAATAATAGAAGGCTCTTTTTTGTCAGGGAGCTAAATAAAATAAAAGGCATTTCCTGTATTAAGCCGGAAGGGGCTTTTTATATTTTTGCTAATATCAAAGCTACCGGAAGAACTTCTGAACAATTCTATGATGAGCTCTTAACCAGGGCAAAAGTAGTGGTTATTCCTGGTTCTGCATTTGGCAGACAGGGTGAAGGATATGTCAGGATCGCCTATACGCTACCTATCGAAAAATTAGAAGAGGCTATAACCAGGATAAAATCAGTTTTTGATAATTAGTGAAGTTTAATTGTTAAATAAAATGATTTTACCATAAAAAGATTAAGGTAAATTATATGATAATTTTTTACCTGAAGTGCAAGGCTGGGAGTTGTATTGCTTAAGAAATATTATAGCTCAAGTATAAATAAAAAAATCAAAGAAAAAGAGCTAAAAAATATCAAAAAGTTAAATACCTTTTAGAGGTTCTTTAAGCCACCTGCTTTATGGGAGCGATATTTACTGAATAATATTGTGTAGAATTCAATGCTCATAAATTTATAGTTGTTTTTTACTTTTCTATTTGTTAGCATAATATAAATGAAAATTTAGCAGGGTTTATTTATATATAATTAAATGCTACAATTAAATTGTTTTCAAAAATTATTTATACTTTATAGAAGAAATGCATCATATAATTTAATTTACTCAATAGATGAAAATCATGAATACAGGAACAATTTTTGACATAAAGAAATTTGCCATCCATGACGGCCCGGGTATCCGTACTACCGTCTTTTTGAAGGGCTGCCCCCTGCGCTGTATGTGGTGCCATAATCCGGAGAGCTGGCTTGGCTCACCTGAGATTATGTTTGATTATAAAAAGTGCATTCAATGCTATCAATGTATTTCCTTATGCCCTGCTAAAGCCCTAGAAATCAAAGACAGTTATCCCTGTACTGATAAAGAAAGATGTCAGTCTTGTGGAACCTGTGTTGTCATCTGTCCCGGAAAAGCTAGAGAAATCATTGGCAAGAATGTAAATATAGAACAAGTACTGGTAGAAATCAAAAAAGATTTAATATTTTACCAGCAATCCCAGGGAGGAGTTACTTTCTCCGGCGGAGAGCCTTTATTGCAGATTGGCTTTCTATCCAAACTGTTGTCTTTATGTCAGCAGGAAGGTATCCAGACTGCGGTTGATACCTGTGGCTATGTTCCCTGGACCAGTTTTGAAAAGATTGAAAAATTGGTTGACTTATGGTTATATGATATTAAGTTAATAGATGAAAAAAAACACTACCGCTATACCGGGATATCCAATAAACTTATCCTGGATAACCTAAAAAAACTCTCAGGGAAAACCTGCGATATCGAGATTCGTATACCTGTGATTCCCGGTGTCAATGATTCACCACAGGAGTTTAGAAAAATTGCAACTCTTTTAAATTCTTTTGAATTAAAAAAAATCAGTCTGTTGCCTTTCCATAAGATGGGCCTGGAGAAATACTCAAGGCTGGGATTAGAGCAGCCCATGGCAGAGGACCCAACTATCTCACCAGCACATCTTGAAAAATTACAGCAGCTCCTGCAAGCAAAGAATTTACAGGTTACCATAGGAGGATAAAAATGAATACCAGGATCGAAAGATTAAGAAAAAAAAGTATGACTACCCAGCCCTATATTGATATTCAGAGGGCACAACTGCTGACCGAGGCCTACCAGAAGTATTCTGGAACAGTACCTGTTCCCGTCTTGCGGGCCTTGTCTTTTCAATATTTACTGCAAAACAAGACCATTACCATCGAAGAAGGAGAATTAATCGTAGGTGAGAGGGGCAGCTCTGTCTGCGGAACACCTACCTATCCTGAATTATGCTGTCATACCTTAGATGATCTGGAGTTAATTGCCAACAGAGACAAAATTTCTTTTGCAGTGAGCGAAGAGACCAAAAAAATCCAGCAGGAGCTGATAATACCCTATTGGCAGCAAAAATCTATTCGCCATCATCTCTTTAACTTAATGGACCAGGACTGGTTGGATTGCTACCAGGCAGGTATCTTTACCGAGTTTATGGAACAAAGGGCCCCTGGACATACTGTGGCTGACGGCAAGATCTATCAAAAGGGTTTTCGGGATTTCAAAGAAGAAATCACCAAACAGATAGCCGGCTTAGATTATCACAATGACCAAGAGGCCTATCAGAAACTGAATCAATTAAAAGCTATGTCCATTTGCTGTGATGCTATTATCGAACTGGCCAACCGGTATGCCAGCCTGGCAGAACAGCTTGCCCAGCAGACAAAAGACAACCAGAGAAAAGCAGAATTACTAAAAATCAGCCAGATCTGCCGGCAGGTACCTGCTCATGCCCCCAGGAGTTTTCATGAGGCTCTACAGATGTACTGGTTTGTTCATATCGGGGTTATCAGTGAATTAAATACCTGGGACTCCTTTAACCCCGGACACCTGGACCAGCATTTGTATCCATTTTATATGCAGGATACTCAATCAGGTATCTTGGATGATGACAAAGCCAAGGAATTACTGGAATGTTTCTGGATTAAATTTAACAATCAGCCGGCACCTCCCAAAGTGGGAGTTACCCTGGCTGAAAGCGGAACCTATACCGATTTTGCCAATATCAATAATGGCGGTTTAACCCCTCAGGGCCAAGATGCAGTCAATGAGTTGACCTATCTCATTTTAGAGGTTATAGATGAGATGAGACTACTACAACCCAGTACCAATATTCAGCTAAGTAAAAAAAATCCTGACCGTTTTCTCAAGCGTGCCTGTGAGATTATTCGCAAAGGATGGGGACAGCCCTCAATCTTTAATGCCGATGAGGTTATTGCTCAGCTCTTAGGACAGGGCAAGAGCCTTACCGATTCCAGAGAAGGAGGAACCAGTGGTTGTGTAGAGACCGGTGCTTTCGGTAAGGAAGCCTATATCCTGACTGGTTATTTCAACCTGGTCAAGGTCCTGGAGATTACCCTTAATAATGGCAAGGATCCCCGAACCGGCAAGACTATTGGTCTTACTACCGGTAATCCCGGGGACTTTAGCAATTTTGATCAGCTGTATGAAGCCTTTGAAAAACAGTTACATCATTTTATACAGATTAAAATAAAGGGTAACCAGCTAATTGAGCAGCTATATGCCACCACTATGCCCTCGCCATTTCTCTCGATTATTGTCAGTGACTGCATCTCTAAAGGCAAAGATTACAATGCCGGTGGTGCCCGCTACAACACCGATTACATTCAGGGAGTAGGGATAGCAACCATAACTGATAGCTTCTCTGCCATTAAATATCACATCTATGATAAAAAGAACTTCAGCATGAATACCCTTCTGGCAGTATTGCAGAATGATTTTAAGGGAGAAAAAGAAATCTATCAATTGCTTAAAGAGCAAACACCCAAATACGGCAATGATGATGAGTATGCCGATACCATTATGTGTAAGGTCTTTGAGTCATTCTACCAGGAGGTCAATGGCCGTAAAAACAGCAAGGGAGGACACTACCGAATCAATATGTTGCCGACCACCTGTCATATTTACTTTGGCTCGGTAATCGGGGCTACCCCTGATGGACGTAAGGCAACCAGGCCTTTGTCAGAGGGTATCTCGCCTGTTCAAGGAACGGATCGAAAAGGACCGACTGCAGTTATCAAATCTGCCTCCAAGATGGAACACTTAAAGACCGGAGGAACCCTCTTAAACCAGAAATTTAGCCCTTCTTTGATAGAAGGAGACAAAGGACTATCCAGTCTGGCTAATCTTATTCGTGCCTATTTCGCACTTGATGGCCACCACATTCAATTTAATGTGATTAAAGCACAGACCCTGCGAGCTGCCCAGAAAAATCCGGAAGAATACCAGAACCTTATAGTACGGGTAGCCGGTTACAGTGATTATTTTAACAATCTCAGCAGGGAGCTGCAGGATGAGATTATTAATAGAACTGAACAAGGTTCTTTCAGATAAAAAGTTACAGTATTTCCGTGGAGAGAAAAATATAAAAATACAAAAATATTTTGGAGGAATAAAATGTTAAAAGAGGTAGCTAAGATAATTAGAGGTTTATCTGTTGACGCTATTGAAAAAGCTAATTCCGGGCATCCAGGATTACCATTAGGATGTGCTGAAATTGGAGCAGTTTTATTTGGAGAAATAATGAGATACGATGCTAAAAGACCAGATTGGGCAGACCGTGACCGATTTATTCTTTCTGCAGGACATGGTTCCATGTTATTGTATGCCCTGTTACATTTAGCCGGCTATGATGTTACCTTGAAAGACCTGCAAAACTTCAGGCAATTAGGTTCATCAACACCAGGCCACCCTGAATATGGGTATACACCGGGGGTTGATGCAACTACTGGACCACTAGGCCAGGGGTTAGCCAATGCTGTAGGAATGGCTTTAACAGAGAAAATACTTGCTGCTAAATTTAATACTGAAAATTACAATATTATTGATCATTACACCTATGCATTAGCCAGTGACGGTTGTATGATGGAAGGGATTACCTCAGAAGCCGCTTCATTGGCGGGTCATTGGGGATTGGAAAAACTTGTTGTCATATATGACCAAAATTGTATTTCTTTAGCATGTGGCACTGATTTAAGCTTTACTGAATCAGTAGCTGACCGCTATCGTGCCTATAACTGGCAGGTAATAGAAAATGTTGATGGGCATAATATAGATGAATTAAAGGCCGCATTTATGAAGGCTAAAGAAAAAAATAACAAGCCGGTTTTGATAATTGCCAGAACCCATATTGGTTATGGTGCACCAACAAAGCAGGATAGTCATACTGCGCATGGGGCTCCTTTAGGCAGGGAAGAGGTAGACGGACTGAAAAAAAATATAGGATTGCCGCTAGATAAGCCTTTTTATATAAGCGAAGAAGTAAAAGAATACTTCAAGGAAAAAGAGAAAGACTTAAGGCAAAAGAGGGAAAAATGGGAAGAAAAATTCGAAAAATGGGCAAAAGAACTTCCTGAGAAAAAGAAAGAATGGGATAGAGGAATTAACCTGGAAGTGCCTGCTGGTGATGAATTTTCACAACTGGAGTTTACTGAGAAAGTTGCTACCAGAAGCGCCTCCGGTAAAATATTAAATAAAATTGCAGAAAAAATTGATTATATAATCGGAGGATCAGCAGATCTTTCGCCATCAACTAAAACTTATCTTGATAAATTTCCGGAAATTCAAAAAGATTGCTTTGAAGCCAGGAATATCCGTTTTGGAGTAAGAGAACATGCCATGGGTGCAATTTGTAATGGTATCTCTTTACACAAAGGATTGCGCCCCTATTGTTCAACTTTCTTAATTTTTTCAGATTATATGAGACATACAATCCGGCTGGCAGCCATGATGAAACAACCTGTGATTTATATATTTACTCATGACTCAATCTATGTAGGAGAAGATGGCCCTACTCACCAGCCAATTGAGCAGTTAGAGTCGTTAAGAGTTATTCCGAATTTAAAAGTTATTCGTCCAGCAGATAGTGAAGAAGTAAAAGCAGCCTGGAATCTTATTCTGGAAAGAAAAGATGGGCCTACTGCGTTGATTTTATCTCGACAGAATTTGCCTCGTTTAAAAGAGAAGCTTTCCATGGAAGATTTCAGAAGAGGTGGATATATTGTTTATGATAGTAATGATAATCCAGATATTGTTATTTCTGCCAGCGGAAGCGAAGTGCATACAGGGTTGCAGGTTAAAGACCTTTTACTAGAAAAAAATATTACTTGCCGCATTATTTCTGTTCCAGACCTGGAGGCATTTGCAAATCAGGGTAAAGCTTACCAGGAAAAGATTCTTAATAGTGGAAACAATTCAACCCAGGTGGTTATTGAAGCTGCAACCGGGCATAGCTGGTATGAAGCTATTCCGCAGCTGTCTCTGGGAGTTTTTATTCGTAGATTTGGTGAAAGTGGACCTGGGGATG
>CAZWUL010000064.1:0-5946 GCA_964636625.1 uncultured Atribacterota bacterium
TTGCCGACATCAGGAAATTACTGGAAGTACTGGGCAGGCTTCGTGATGGTGGGAACACCGTAATAGTTATTGAACACAATCTGGATGTTATAAAAACCGCCGACCACATCATTGATCTGGGACCGGAAGGTGGTGATGGTGGTGGGATGGTGGTTGCCCAGGGAACACCAGAAGAGATTGCTGCCAGTGAATCTTACACCGGAGAATTTTTAAAGGATATTTTAAACGAAGTAGAGGATTTAAAATCCGATAAAGAATCTTTGAATACCGGCATGAAAACCCAAGAAGAAATTGGAGAATCTGGGACAGATAATCAATCCAAATAAATACCAGGGAAAAACAGTGCGATAAATTCACCAATACCCACTTTTTCCCAGAAATTTCTTTTTTAATACTTAATTTCATTAAATATTGATTAAATTGATCAATCAACATTTTTATTAGGTTAGATGAATAAAATAGGCTGAACCTGGTTTTTAAAAGTTGGGATTTAATTTTAAAGGATTAAAAAAATAGTTTTAAATATTCAGGATAGTTATTGGGATTATTTTTTTTTATCCATCCTCTAGTTAATATATAGAAAGAACTGTTTCTGTTGTATGGATATACAAAATCTGGTGAATATTTATAGAAGTTTCTGTTTTCAAGTTTAACAACGAAATATATTTCTATTCCTTGGAAAGAATACCAATAACCCTGATAATCATATAACCCTAATCAAATAATTATACAGTGACTCAATAAGGGAGAATCTAATCCATCTAAAGCCAGTTTTGAATTATACCCCTGGTTATGTAACTTTAAACCATCCCTTAAAACACATCATACAACCCATTTGTGATAATCATCCCAAAGTTGGATGGAATATTTATAAAGTTGTGAATATGGGGTAAATTACATGTACAATGAAGAACATAAATCTTTTAACAATTTAATAAAAAAAGGGGGTAAAATATGGTCCTTAACCCGGTGTTAATTACTTTTTTATACTCCATAGAACCCATGTACAACGTTTTAAACATGTCCCTAAATGAAGATTATTTCCGTCTGTTAATGCTTATTGTGGTAGTAGTTTTGGTAGCTATTCTAGCTGAAAGGATTGAAAAAATAAGAAAACTCAACGAACTTAACCAGAAGTTAAAGATTCAAACTGATAAACTGGAAGATGCCAATCAAGAATTGGAAGCATTTGCCTATTCAGTATCACATGACTTGAGAGTTCCATTAAGGGCTATCGATGGTTTTTCACGTATACTGGTGGAAGATTATGAAGATAAACTGGATGATGAGGGAATAAGGCTCCTGAATATTGTGAGGGATAACACCGCCAAAATGGGGCACCTCATTGATGATATCCTCTTACTATCCCGGGCCAGCCGTCAGGAAATGAAACTAAATGAACTGGACATGGGCGCCCTGGCACAGAGTGTTTACGGTGAATTCCAAACAGATGTTGAAGGAAGAAACATCCAGTTCACGGTGGGAAATCTTCCCCATGCCTACGGTGATCGGGCCATGCTGGGACAGGTTTATCAAAACCTCATTGGTAATGCCATTAAATTCACCCGTAACCGGGACCCGGCCATAATTGAGGTGGGTGGCGAAGTAGAGGGTAAAGAAATTGTTTACTACGTCAAGGATAATGGAGCTGGTTTTGATATGAAATATATTAACAAACTCTTCGGACTTTTCCAGAGGCTGCACAGCCCTGAAGAATTCGAAGGAACTGGTGTGGGTCTTTCCATTGTCCAGAGGGTTGTTAGAAGACATGGCGGCCGTGTTTGGGGTGAAGGATCAGTGGATGGTGGTGCAACCATATTTTTCACCCTTCCCAAGGATAAACCAAAATAAATAAAAATGAATTTAAAAAAAAGATTTAATAATCAGAGAGAAATAACAATAAAATAGGATTAAAGACCAATGGAAGGTGTGTTAATGGATTTCGAAGAGGCTGATATTTTACTGGTGGAAGATAATCCCACTGATGCCGAACTTACCATGAGGGCACTTAAAAGGAAAAACCTGGCCAATCAAGTAGTATGGGTGAAAGATGGAGCTGAAGCTCTTGATTTTATATTCGCCACTGGCCAGTTCGCCCATAGAAATGTTGAAAACTTCCCAAAACTGATATTACTGGATCTGAGAATGCCCAAAGTAGATGGACTGGAAGTATTACAGAAGATCAAAGCCGATGATCGGACCAACAAGATTCCGGTGGTTGTTCTAACCTCCTCCCAGGAGGATCGGGACATAGTGGAAAGTTACAAGTTCGGGGTCAATAGTTACGTTAGTAAACCTGTAGAATTCGATGATTTCATCGAAGCAGTATCTACCCTGGGATTCTACTGGATGCTGATCAACAATCCCCCCTAATAATCTTTAATCAAATTAAGATTCTTAAATGGTCAAATAATTAAATCAATGGACCTATCCCCTATTCATCCAATAAGCAAATGTTAGATTTAATACTGATATTTTAAGGATAATCCGGATATATCGTGGATCGATTCATTAAACATAGTATATCTCATTAGTGATTTTATGGAAGAAGAAATTAAAGTCCTGATCTTGGAAGACGTTCCACTGGATGCGGAGTTAATAGACCGGGAACTTAGAAAAGAAGGATTCAGTTTTACCAGTCATCGTGTAGAACGTGAAGATGAATACCGGAAGGAAGTGGAAGAATGGCAACCCCACATTATACTGGCAGACCATTCCTTACCCCAGTTTGATGGTGTTTCCGCCCTTCACATAGCCCAGGAAAAATCATTCAACACCCCCTTTATATTCGTCAGCGGGAAGATAGGTGAAGAATTTGCAGTTGAAATGCTAAAAAAAGGTGCTACTGACTACGTACTCAAACATAACCTTTCTAAATTAGGGTATGCTGTTCGAAGAGCCCTGACTGAAGCAAAAGAACATATGGAAAGGAAAATAGCCCAGGAAGCCCTATTGGAAAGTGAAAAAAAATACCGGGCTCTTTTTGAGAAAACCGAAAACCCCATTCTGGTGTTTGAAGAGGATGGTACTTTCACAGATTTTAACCAGGCAGCAGTGGATTTCCTGGAAACAGACCCCCATGATCTCCTCAAACACAAAATTCATAATTTTATTCCATCAGAAGCCGAACCAGTCGACATGGAGGATTGGTCCACTGGACATATAGTGGAATTACCCCTTAAAATCAAAGATGAACTTAAGATACTGGAGTTAACCATTACCCCGGTTAAATTGGGTGAAAATAATATTATCTTTGCCACTGGACGGGACCTAACCAAACAAAAAAGGATGGAGAATGCCCTGAAGGAAAGTGAAGAGAAATACCGGCTACTGGTTGAAAATCAAACTGATATGGTGGTGAAATTTGATCCAGAGGGTAAGGTTCTCTTTGCCAGTCCTTCCTACTGCGAAGTTCTGGGACGAACCGAAGAAAGTATTATGGGAACTGATTTTTTACCCCTGGTACACCAGGAAGACCAGAAAAAGACCCATAGAGTGCTGGAAAAACTACGGCGCCCTCCTTATGTGGTTTTTCTGGAACACCGATTGCTTACCATGAATGGTTGGCGCTGGATTGCCTGGGCAGATAAAGCCATAATGGACGAGAATGATGAACTGGAAGCCTTTGTTGGTGTGGGGCGTGACATCACCGAACGGAAAATGGCTGAAGATCGGATAATGAGATCATTAAAGGAAAAGGAATTATTACTCAGAGAAATTCATCATCGTGTGAAAAATAATTTGCAAATAATATCAACCCTTCTAAGTCTGCAATCATCCAAGATTGATGACCAAAGTGTCATAGATTTATACCGTGAAAGCCAAAATCGCATACTTTCCATTGCCTTGATCCATGAAAATCTTTACCAATCTGAAGATTTGACCAATATTAACTTTGCAAGTTATGTGAAAAACCTCATTGACGACCTCTTCCATTCTTATGGTGTGGATCCTGATAAAATCCAGATCACTATGGAAATAAAGGATGTTATAATGAGTATTGAAACTGCAATTCCCGGCGGCCTTATCATAAATGAATTAATCTCAAACACCCTGAAACACGCCTTTCCAAGGGGTAAAGGTAATATATATCTGGAATTAACCGTAAAGGACAATGGAAAATACAAATTAACACTCCATGATAATGGAGAACCATTCCCAGATAACTTCAAATTGGATGATTCCAAAACACTGGGGATGAATCTAATTTCTAACCTGGTAAATCAACTTGATGGTGAAATGACACTGGATAAAACTAATAAAGAATTTAAAATTGAGTTTGAGGAACTTAAATACAAGGAGCGGATCTGATGACCGAATCCCGGATATTAGTGGTTGAAGATGAAGCAATAGTTGCCATGGGTATTAAACAGAAACTGGAAGACTTGGGTCATCAAGTAGTGGATGTTGTTTTCACTGGGGAAAATGCCGTTGAAACAGCCCTTAAAATGGAACCTGACCTAATATTAATGGATATTGTTCTAAAGGGGAATATGGACGGTATAGAAGCTGCTGCTAAAATACGCAACCAGCTGGACATCCCGGTAATCTACTTGACTGCCTATTCAGATGAAGAAGTCCTGGAAAGGGCACGTATGACCGAACCATACGGATATATAATCAAACCATTCAAAAAGAGTGAGTTGAATGCCAACATAGAAATGGCCCTATATAAACATGCAGAAGACCAGAAAAAGAGTGAAAATGTTAAGAAACAGATTCTGGCGGATTTTTATGATTTCATACTCAACTCCATGCCCACCACTGCAGACCAGTCAGATGAGGAAATCAAAAACACCCTGCTGAAAATATTTGCATCACGCCTAGAAGAGGAAATGCGACCCCGATTTGAGCGAGAACTGGGAGATACAGTTGAAGAACAGAATTTAAATGACCTGGAAAGTATTTATAATGCTTACCTTGATTGGGTGGCCCATCTATTCGCTGATTTTGGAGTGCAGACCAAAATCGAACCAAAAGGCCATTTGCATCTATTTAAATTCCTCAACTGCCCCTGGATTGATGATGCCAAGAAAAAACCCATATTCTGCCTAAACTGCCAGGCTATAATGCAACAAACCTATGATTGGACTGGTATGGAAGGTAAAGTAGAGAAAAAAGCCACCATCGCCGATGGTTCGGATATGTGTGTCTTCAAATTTAATGTGCCCTTTATGAAAAAGAATTAACCTAAAACATATCCTATTGAGGGTTACATTTAAAATTATAGTCATTCCCATCCCAGTTTACTACTCCCCATTTTATTTATTAACACCTTGACCAGAAACTATTTTCCATGAAATTTCAATAGATAATCAAATATCCCACCCTACAGAGCATAATTCCATGAAAAAATTGAAACATATAACCAATTCAATATATCCATTCTGAATACACAGGATAAGTTAAGATCAAGATCACTGAACTGGAGAATTGTAATAATATAAAAAAAAAGTTAATGTTATTGGTGATTTAATGAGCCTGATTATGACTTACATTGGAAGTAAAGGTTGTGTAATGGCTGCAGACAAACGCAGCATAGGATTTTTAGGAGACAAAAACCAAAGAGAACTTTTGGAAGAGGATTTATACTCTGGTAAAATCGATTCAGATGAAAAACTCCTTAAAAGGGCGAAAGAACTGGATATAAACCTTAAAATTAGTGACCAGGGCGAAAAAATTCGGAACCTTGGCAAAGTTCTGGTGGGTGAGGTTAAAATTCGAGCCACCCATGAAACTAAACGGAAAAGGATATACGCCACCACCAATGGTTACCACCAGGTTGAGCTCACTGGTTCAGAGATTCAGAATGTTAAAAGTGGCCAGAGTTCAATCGTGATTTTCGGGAATAAAATTACCAAAGAAATTGCAGGGAAAAGTTTTTTTAAACTTTTCCCTGCAATTTCTTTGGTAATTTTATTCCCGAAAAGCACGATTGTACGCTGG
>CAZWUL010000065.1:0-5819 GCA_964636625.1 uncultured Atribacterota bacterium
GTCCAGAATGTTAATGTTGTAACTTCTCCGCTCTGGCAAAAAACACCACTGCTTGCCAACCCAACCAACAAAATTATAAATATTACCAATACAAAAAATTTTTTCATTTTTTTCTCCTTTTATTTATAATATTTCTTTTTAAAAAATTAGGTTATAGTATTTATTTTGTTTCCACCCCCTTATTAATAACTCCAAAACAACTTATTCTTTACTCTTTTAGTGCCCCGGCTGTTAACCCTTTAATCAGTCTTTTTTGTACCAGGGCAAACAAAATTAGAGTAGGAATAATTGTCAAGGTAGCAACTGCACAAACCTGACCCCATCTGACCAGTAATGAAGAAGATAACCTGCTTATTATTAAAGTCAGGGTTGCTGTTTTCTGGCTCTGGCTGATTACCGAAACAATAAGATAATCACTCCAGGAAACCACAAAAGAATAAAAAGCTACAACCATTACACCCGGTTTAGCAACCGGTAAAATAACATAAATTAACCGTTGCAAAATACTGCTTCCATCAATCTCAGCAGCATTATCTAAATCAATAGGTATGGTGTCGAAATATCCTTTTAGCATCCACATCGAAAAAGGCAATACAAGAATGAGTTGCGTAAGAACAATACCAATAGTAGTATCCATAAGATTCATGCTGAAAATCACTAAAAAAAGCGGTATAAGCATAAGCACATGGGGAAACATCTGGGTAGAAAATATTCCAAGTATAATAAATTTTCTACCTTTAATCCTGTAGCGACTTAACCCATAAGCCCCTAATATTGAGACAATCAGGCTGATAATGGTAACTAGAGTGGAAATTCTGAGTGAATTGACGAAATATCGGGGAAAATCAGTCACACTAAATACCCTCAAATAATTATCGATTGTAAAACCTTCTAAAGGTGGTATAATCTTACCTGTAAAAATGGATTCTTGTGTTCGGAAAGAGCAATAAAAAATCCAGACCATGGGTAAAATAAAAAAACATATAGATATAATAACAACTAAATATGCAATAATTGTGTTTCTGATTTTTAATTGCTTTTTAGTTAATCTTGGCATTTTATCGCTGGTACTCTCCCCTCTCCTGCATTATTAAATAAATTATCATATATATACTCAGGATTAGCAGCATGATAGTTCCAATACTTGCACCATATCCTGCTGCATAATTCACCCAGCTTTGGCGATAGACATAAACCGGGAGAACATCTGTCCTGTTTATTGGGCCACCCCCTGTAGCAAGGTAAATAAATTCAAAATTATTAAATGTCCAGAGCACATGTATGGTTACCATGATAATAATCATATTTTTTATTCCTGGCAGAGTAACATACCAGAAATTTTGAAAGGCATTTGCCCCATCAATTTCAGCAGCCTCATAAAAACTGTCAGGGATAGTTTGCATTGCAGCAAAAAAAGTAATTCCGTAAAAAGGTACGTTTCTCCAAAGGTGCAGTATCACAATAAACGAAAAAGCGGTTCGCGGGTCTCCAAACCAGTATTTGATAAGATTACTCAGTCCTATGCTTTTTAATATTATATTAATAAAGCCAACATCAGGCTGTGCCATAAACTTGAATATTGTTACTGTTGCAGCAACAGGTATTACCCAGCTTGCCATAATAATGCTTTTAAAAAATGGCATTCCGGGAATATCCTGCTTTAAGGTCCAGGCAAGAATTAAACCAAAAAATAATTGTAAAATTACAACTATTATCGTTAATTTAATTGAATTGCGTAGAGAAATCCAAAAAATGGGGTCATTTACCAATTGTTTATAATTATCAATTCCAATATAATTGTCATCAGGCCTGAGCATGCTTTTATCTGTAAATGATACCCTAATCCCATCTATTAAAGGGTATAAAGTAAAAATACACATAATAATAATTGCTGGAATAATTAAATAATAACCTTTTCTTTTTTCCATAAAATACCTTTTTGCTCTCTTGCTTATACTTAAACAGCTTTGATGAAATAGCTTTAATTTGAAAAGGAGTGGATTGTCCACTCCTTTTCAAATTGACTGAACCTATAAATCACCTTTGGCAACAAGGTCCTTGTAGCTGTCCAATAACCATTGAGCAGCCTCTTTTGCATTTTTTTCTCCATAGATTACATAATTTACAGCTCTCATATTTGCCTCACTAACAGGGCCCCAGTTTATTGGATTCATTGTTACTGCAATCGGTAATTCATCTGCAAAACCTTGCATCCACCATTTAATACCGGCTTTTTCAAAAATATCCATCTCGATAGAATCTTCTCTTGCTGGAATTCCGCCAGACTCAACCAACCATTGAGCCATCTTTTCTTTTGAGGTAATGTACTTCACAAGTTCCCAGGCAGCCTCTTTATCTTTGGCATATTTATTCATCATAATAGGTTTAACTTCCAAATAAGTTGCAGGTACACCATCTTTATAGTAAGGGAGCCTGGTTAAGCCGGTTCGGTTTTCAAGAATATCTTTTGCAGTTTCACCCTCTTCTCTTCTACCCCAAAGCCATGGCCCCATGGGTGCCATTGCAAATTTTCCTGCTACATAGCCAGGATCTTCAACCGGCCACCCCGTTCCTCTTAGATTCGGGTCACTAGCAGGATAATCGCCTTCATACAGCTGTTCATACAAGCCAAAAACTTTTTCAAGCTGCTCTTCTGTGGCAACTAATTCTACGGTTCTTTCTCCGTCCACAGTAACAACTTCAAAGGGATTTTGCTTATTACTTACCTGGTAATACCAGCTAATGAATTCCTGGGCTGCCCTGGGACATCCTATTTCAGTACAGGTGAAGAAACCAAAAATTTCTTTATTAGATTTTTCGGTTATTGTTCTGGAAGTTTCAATCAACTCATCCCATGTTTCCGGAATGGAAAGACCATATTCTTCAAAAATATCCGTTCTATAAATCAAGGCACGAGCATTAGTGTTGTATGGTATTCCATATAATTTGCCATTGATTCTCAGGGGTTCCAGGGTGCTTTCTACAAATTGGTCACTTTCATCCCACGCTTCAAAATAAGAATCGAGGGGCTCAATAATATCGTTAGTCACATAAACAGCTGTATCTTCAAGAAGTCCCTCTATCGCATCTGGTATTCCGGTTCTGGCCTGGAGTAAAAATCTGTCCCTCTGATCTTTGTATCTTCCAGGACCATAATAGTCATCAATCTCATAATCAGGTAACTGGGTTTTGGCATCATCCTCCCAGAGCTTGACATATTCTGGAGAAACTTCCTGGGTGACAAAGGGCATATTCCAAAAAGTGAGCGTTGGCTTGTCTGCAGCCAAAGTCGAGCCTGCAAAAAAAGTAATTACTAACAGTATAATTATCAGTTTGCTTGTTATTTTTATCAATTTCATTTTGTTATTAACCTCCTGACTAACTAAAATAAATGTTTAAAATTACTAAAAAGTTGTTTAATATTTTTCACCTCCCTCTTTTAATATTTTTTGCAACATTCCAGTATTTAGTTAAAATGTTTTCTTGTTTAGTTTGGTTTAAAGGTACTTGTAGTAATCTACCTCGTTTTTTTAGCTGATATTTTATAAAGTATCTCACCGGTAGAGTTATGTAGTGTAAAGTTTATGATTTTGCTTCGTGTTTCTATAATGAAATTTTAGAGGTTTTTTTATGTTTCTAATAAATACTTAAGATAAAATATTTTAAAATACCATATTATAAAGTATAAATTAGTCATATAAATATTGAAATAATTAATATACTTATACGGACAACCGTACATATATTGTATATCATTTTTTCTCTATTTGTCAATAATTTTTTATTAGCTGATAAGTTGATGCTTATAAAAATATTTCTTTACAATTACTGCAATAATTTAAGTAATTCTTAATACATTTGTTTAGTGTAGTGGTAGTTGAAGATTATGGTAAAAATATAGAAGCTTTAATTAGTTTATAAAGAAACGGTACATTGTTGTCTGGTGGTATTCTTTGTCCGGATATAATAACGGTGATGGAAAACTGTCCTCATTAATGGAATTTGGATAAAATTCAGCTTCCAGGCAAAGTCCGCTATGTTTATGGAATAATACTCCATTAGCACCTCTGACATCACTAATTTTATTGCCTGAATAAAATTGAATTCCCGGTTTTGTAGTCAGGACCTCCATAGTACGTCCACTCCTTGGCTCATGCGCTATTGCTGCTAAATTAAGTTTTTCACCTGAACCGTCAATCACAAAACAGTGGTCATAACCACCAGCAACATTTTCAATATCCTCACCTATTAATTTTGGTTCAGTAAAATCCATAGGGGTTCCGAAAACATCTCTAATTTCCCCGGTTGGAATTAAATTGTTATCTATCGGTAAATATTTTTTACCTAAAAGCGTCAATTTATGATTCAAAACTGTTTCAGAAAGTCGTCCCGACAAATTCCAGTATGTATGATTGGTTAAATTTACAATTGTTTTTTTATCAGTTTTGGCCAAATACTCTATCTTTAATTCGTTATCTTCATTAAGGCTGTAAGTAACTTCTGAGGTTAAGTTTCCAGGATACCCTTCTTCCCCATCCGGGCTAATATAATTGAAAGATACCCCGATAGTATTTTTATTTTGCCAGCTTTCTGCTTGCCACAACACTTTATCATACCCCCTGTTGCCGCCATGCAGATGATTTAATCCATTTTCATTGCAGGAAAGATGATATTCTATATCATCTAAATGAAATAATCCGCCAGCAATGCGATTTGCAAAACGGCCAATTGTCGCGCCAAAATAATACTTCTCCTGCAAATATTGCTCAAGCTTATCAAAGCCCAGAGTTACTTCATCAATCTGGCCTCTCCTGTCGGGTATTTTGAGAGAAACAAGAGTAGCACCCAGAGTTATCAGCTGAACACTAATTCCTCTGGAGTTGCTTAAAATAAATTTTTCAACTTTTTTGCCTTCAGGAGTTTCCCCAAAATGTTCATTTTTTATTCTGTACATATAAATCCTTTCAGGTCATTTATTTTATTATAGATTTATTCAATCTATTTTTCAAAATATTTTATGCTAATCATAATATTAATTACCGCAAAACATTTTCTTAATAGAATATATAATATTTGTTCAAACATACTAATTATAGCTAAAATTTTCAAAGATTCTTTATATTTTACAAAAAAAAGACTTTTTTCCAATTTTGTAGTATTATTTCATTAATAAGAATAATAATTTTTTATTCGTTCAAATATACAAAACGAAGTGAGTGAATATCCAAAATGCCAGAAAAAATTATCGGAATTTTAGGCGGTATGGGACCTGAAGCAACCGTTGATTTATTTTATAAAATTATCAAGGCAACTGATGCAAAAAAAGACCAGGAACATTTAAGAATAATTATTGATAATAATCCTAAAATACCAGACCGGACTGCTGCTATCCTCGGCAAAGGCGAAACTCCCCTTCCACTATTACAAAGAACCGCTCAAAATTTAGAAAAAGCCGGGGCAAATTTTATTGTCATTCCCTGCAATACTGCTCATTATTTTATCCCTGCTATCGAAAATAGTATTCAAATACCAGTATTAAACATGATTGAAGAAACCTTAAAAGATATTAAAGAAAAATCACCTTATATCAAAAAGATTGGTTTATTGGCTACAATGGGTATTTATAAAACTGGGCTTTATGACCAATATTTTAAGAAATACAATATCGCAGGCATATCACCCGGGGGGAAATCTATAGCCAAAATAATGGAAGCAATATACGCAGTTAAAGCAGATAAGCTATCCAGAAATATAAAAGAGAGTATGCTAAAGATTGCTGGTGATTTAATTAACAATGGAGCAGAAGCAATAATTGCCGG
>CAZWUL010000066.1:0-5795 GCA_964636625.1 uncultured Atribacterota bacterium
CGGCACTCATGGTGAGCTTATAGAACAGGAGGGGCATTATCAGGACATCTGGAGAATCCAGCATCAGTTGGAGCAGGAAGCGGGATGACGAGAGGGCGAACTGGCGAGTGGGCGAGGGGGCGGAAAACCTGCGGATGTCGATGCCAGTCAATAGGGAGATGAGCAAGCGTCGTCCACGGATGAACACGAATAAAATGAGTTTTTAGGTGTTAGGTTTGAGAGAGTCAGAAAAAATCCCTAGTTAGGATAGTAAGGAGAAGAGGTTAATCGTTAAGGGTAAGTTGAAAAAACTCTGGAGAGGAAACAGGGGATAAAAAAGTAAAGTGAAAAGAAAGGTAAAGAGAGATGCAGGACAGGATAGAAGATAAACAGTATCAGAAAAATATCAATCTCAAACTCTGGGGTAATCTGATCAGAGAAGGGAAAGCCTTTTATGGGATGATGGCTTTTCTGGGGTTGGTCATGATTATTCTGGCCGGTGCAGATGCCATAACCCCTCTCTTAACCCGCTATGCCATTGATAACTTTATAATTCCACAGAAATATCAAGGTTTATATCTATTCGGAGTGATTTATGTCATTTTAGTTCTCTTTCAGGCTTTCGGGGTTTTGATGCTCATTGCGGTTGCCGGAAAGATCGAGACGGGGATCAATTTTCATTTGCGAAATAAATGCTATCGGAAGCTGCAGGAGATGGAGTTTGCCTATTTTGACCGGACACCGACAGGTTGGATAGTAGCCCGGTTAACTTCTGACATATCGAGACTGGGTGATGTTATTGCCTGGGGTATTGTTGACTTTGTCTGGGGTGGAGCGTTGATGCTCCTGATGGGTCTATTCATGTTTCTCCTGAACTGGAAACTGGCTTTGCTGGCTCTTTCCCTCTTTCCACTGTTACTCTTTATCAGCAGTAAATTTCAGATCAGTATTTTGAAGAATTATCGCCAGGTCAGACGTTTCAATTCCCAGATTACGAGTAGCTTTGGAGAGGGGATCCACGGAGCGAAGACGACCAAAACCCTGGTCAGGGAAGAGGCAAATCTCGAAGAATTTCAGGAGTTGAACAGGTCGATGCTCAGATATTCGGTTAAAGCGGCAGTTAAATCGGCTCTCTTTATGCCGATCGTGCTGGTGATCTCGACTATTGCCACCGGTATGGTTCTCTGGTTTGGAGGAAGGCAGGTGCTGGCAGAAGTGATCGGCTATGGAACATTTGTCGCCTTCATCAGCTATACCCTGCAATTCTTCGAACCGGTGTCGCATCTGGCCACGATCTTTGCCGAGATGCAGAATGCCCAGGCAGCAGCAGAGAGGGTATTTTCTCTGCTCGAACTTAAACCGCAGATCCGGGACACCGTACCCTATACGGGAGAGTGGCAGGACCGAAAGATGAGAGGAGAGATCGAGGTCGAAAAGATCGATTTTGCCTATAAAGTCGGGAAGCCGGTCTTTCGGGATTTCTCGCTCCATATTAAAGCCGGGGAGACGATTGCTCTGGTCGGCGAGACAGGAACAGGGAAGACAACCCTGGTCAATCTGATCTGCCGCTTCTATGAACCACAAGCTGGCAATATCAAGATTGACGGTATAGAGTTAAACAAGATGCCTCAGGAATGGATCCATTCGCAATTGGGCTATGTTCAGCAAGTTCCGCACCTCTTTCAGGGAACGATCAGAGAAAATATTCGCTACGGTAATCTGGAAGCTACGAACGAGAAGGTTGAAGAAGCGTCCCGGCTGGTCAGTGCTCATGAATTTATTGTTAACCTGCCTGGCGGTTATGATTACAGGGTCGGAGAATCAGGTAGTCTGCTATCTACAGGGCAGAGACAACTGATCTCTTTTGCCCGGGTTGTTCTGGCAGATCCGGCATTATTGATCCTGGATGAAGCGACTGCTTCCATAGATACCGAAACCGAACAGTTGGTACAGAAAGCAATGCATAGCCTACTGGAGGGGAGAACGAGCATTATAGTAGCTCACCGGCTCTCTACGATCAGATCTGCTAACCGGATCATTCTCATGCATAAGGGGATGATCGTGGAGATGGGACATCATAAAGAGCTGATGAAGAAAAGGGGAAGGTATTTTGAGCTCTATATGAACCAGTTCCTAACCGAAGAGGGGGATAAGATCCTGGCGGGGTAGAATTTTATTATAAATGATGAATTATGAAGACAAAGGGCGAGTGGGTGACTTGGCGAGGGGGAGAAGAACCGGAAGAAGCAAAGCAGGAAGAGTGACAAGGTGACAGAGTAACAAGGTGACAAAGAAAAACCTGCGGCAGGTTAGCAAGTCCATTGGTAGCATAGCAAGATGAGATGTCTCGACTACGCTCGACATGGTAAAAGAAGTGTTAAGAGTTACGGGTTAAGGGTTATGAGAAAAGATAAAAAGATAGTTTTTTGTCACCTCGACTGGAGCGATACCTACTTCCTTGTCATCTCGACTGGAGCGAAGCGAAATGGAGAGATCTCATCACTGACCAACGATGAAGTTGAGCAGGAAGAGTGACAAGGTGACAGAGTAACAAAGAAAAACCTGCGGAAGGATAGCAGGCTGGAACGCTGGCTTTAGCCGGCAGGTTCACCGGCTTCAGACGGTCTCTGAGGATAAGTTAAAGGTTGGTGTTGTGTCAATTGAGTAGTGGCTCTAATACTAAGAAAAATTATGTCATATTCACCGGGAAAAAAAAGGAAGGAAGTTATGTTTGAGTTAAGAAGAGTCAGAAAGGAAGATAAGGAGAAGATTCTGGAGATCTGCAGCAGTATCTGGGAAGGGGATGATTATATTCCGATCATATTCGATCGTTGGATAAAGGACAGAAAAGGTGAGTTTACTGCTGTCTGGTTTGAAGGAAAGATTGTCGGTATGGGGAAATTGACCTATCTGACAGACCACGATGTCTGGCTGGAAGGGTTGAGAGCAGATCCAAGAGCGCAATTGCACGGGATCGGAAAGACGATTACCTCTTACTACCTCAAAAAACTGAAAAAAAGGAAGAATGTTCATTCGATCAGATTCTCTACTTATTTCGCCAATGTCCAGTCCCGTAAATTATCAGAAAATGCCGGTTTCCGGGTTATCCATACGATGTCCAATAAACACTACAATATCTGGAAACGGGAGAGTGTTTTCTTCGGTTGAAAAGTTACCACTATTTCACTTGAAAATGTTCCAGTTAGATGTCAACGGTTTTCAACCATTCTTTGGTTTCTTTGAGCCGGTAAGATTTACTGCTCATGTTAATAATATACGCTTTATGAGTTAATCTATCAACCATAGCAGCAGTCAGGACAGGGTCATTAAATATTTCCTGCCATCTTTCAAACGAAAGATTTGTTGTAATGATAGTTGATTTTCTTCCAGCCCGTAGTGATAAATTAGTGAACAGTAGTTCTGAACCTTCCTTATCGAAAGAAATGTATCCCAACTCATCTGCGATAACAAGATCATATTTTTCAAATCGTTGTTCCATCTTTCTAAGCGTTCCGGCCGATCTTGATTCTTTGAGTTGGGTAATTAACGTAGGGATCGTAGCAAATAAAACCTTATACTCTTCCATACATGCTCTGATTCCCAGGGCAATAGCCAGATGTGTTTTCCCTGTTCCGGGGTTGCCTGCCAGAATAACATTCTGCCCTTCTTTAATAAAATCGAGTGTTTTGAGAGCTTTAAGCCTTTTACGGGCATCTTCCGGCAAATAATCAATGTTTAGGTCTTGCAGGTATTTTTTGCAGGGAAAACAGGCGGAACGTATACGGTTGGTTTTTCTGTTTTCTAATCGCCGGTAGTATTCACCATCGAGCAGATCACAAAGATATTCTTCATATGAACTGTTCTCTTTAACGGCCTCTTCTGCTTTCAGCTTAAAGGTCTTTCTTATTTCCGGCAGACGTATCATTTTAGTATATTCGATGATCTTTTCTTCTGTATTCATCATAATACACCTCGGTTATCTTTTAGTCCACATCTGTCGGGGATTAACTCTGATAATTCAAGTAATTGCTTTGCTGCAACATTATCCAAAATGTTTGCAAACTTAGCCTTAATTGGTTCAGCTTGCCGCTCGTTTATTGTTTTGATCTTGTCGGTTGTTATGCTATTTGGACATGCATGCTCAAGTTTGCAGACAAGCTCAAGAACATCTTGCAAGCTCATCTGCTTTTCTTTCTGATAGATAAGTAGTTCTATGAAGTCTTTGGGATTATCGGAAAAATGTCTCTTGAACAGTGTTTGATATTCTTGTTTCATTCTTTGGAAGGCAACACTGCCTGCAACTGCACCAGGTTTGCGACTCAAAGTTGTTAAGTAATGATCAATGTCTATGATCCATTCATCTCTATCCAATGATTTTTTATGAGAGCAGATCTTTTCACTCTCATGATAGCACAATATTTCACTTGGATATATCTTTGCCGTAATAATCTTGCCGGTAAAGATTTCAGGAACAGAATAATGATTCCTTCCAACCATAATTGTGGAGTACTTATCTACTCGCAAATCTGCTAAGGTCGCAGCTTCGAACGGAACTGTTTCGCATGGCAGCAGATAATCTTTCTCAGTTTCCAAAAATCTATTAGCAGTCTGATTTTTATTGGAGCTTTGAGGTCTTTTATTTAGGGCTTCGCAGACTTTTTGAAGATGCTCATTTGCCTCTTCTAACGACGAAAACATATCTTTAGAGGAGAAGGCTTTTTGTCTTACGAAAGAAACACTCTTTTCAACGTGACCTTTTTCGTTACCGGCATTAACATTACAAAAACGAAAGCCAAAATTATAATACGTCGATAACTGAAGTAGTCCAAGGGTTGCTTCTTTTTCAGTTCTACCGACAAATTTTCGGACTGCTACCTTCATGTTGTCGTATACTAAATTGCGAAAAACACCTCCAATATGACTAAAGAAAAGGGCATGGGCTTCCTGGAAGGCTTGAGTATTTGCCCGTGGGAATAACACAGAATACCTGTAGTTTCCATAGGCAGAGGTGAAAACAGCCATTGGGATAATCCGCAGTTTCCCGCTGATGAATATCTTTGCCTCGCCCCAATCAAATTCACAGACATCGCCAGGTAAGTATTGCTGCCTGATATAAGTCTCAGCATGCTTACTCTCAAGTTTATTAATAAGATCACAAATGGCCGTATAGCCTATATCATGACCTGACTCCCTGACTACGGCCAAGATATCAACCTTTTTCATTAACTGTTTATGCTGACCACGACTTCTCTTCTTACGATTTTCATCTAAGCAATTGAGGACTATCGAAATGATCTCTTCATTAATTTTCCTGTTTTTCCTATTAGAGGTGTCATATTGGGGAATCTTGATTATTTCCTCTATAATCTCTCTGTCATCATGATTCTTCTTACACTGAATCTTTTCTTTCTCCTTTTCATAAGACTCAACATACTTCCTGACTGTAAGACGGCAAACGCCCGTTTCCAAGGCAATTTTGCTGATACTTTCTCCATCTCTAAATCGCCGGATGATTATTTCCTGTTTAGTGTGCATGCTGATCATCCTCCAAATCTTCTCCTGTGCTGTTATTTTGAACACAAGAGTTAATAGTGCAATGACACAAGCTATGCAAGCAATTATCGAGGGGGCAGAAAAATTTGCAAAAGATGGTGGGAATTCCACTCGGCCTACGGCCTCCTTCCATTCCCACCATCTTAATCGTCTCCTCGGAAACTAACCTATGTTGATTCCTCTCTTTCATATCTTCTCCAGTCTTTTGTAAACTGGTAACTTTTCAACCGAAACGACTGGTAAGAATTCAACCGAAATAAACA
>CAZWUL010000067.1:0-5739 GCA_964636625.1 uncultured Atribacterota bacterium
GTAAGTTAAGCTAATAATTTTCATGCTGCGGTGAACTTATCTCTCCTTTTTGCAGGAAGCGTTGCGGTAAATAGGGTGGGTTGCCAACCCACCAATGACATGCCGCTTTCCCCCAGATCGCCACGTCACCACCTTCGGTGGTTCCTCGCGATAACGACAGCCTGAAACCTGATCGCCTAACACCTGATTCCTGGTACCTTTTCTTCCCCATTCCCCAATCGCTTTCCCCTTAAATGCAAATATAAGCGTGGGGAGGCTCGAACTCCCAACTAATGGCTTAAAAGGCCCAAAAACTCTTATTCATTAATTCTATTACATCCAAAGAGAAAAAATTGATAAGCTAAAAAGATATTTTGCTTATCTATTCTGTCTATTATGTCTTTTATTTAGAATGCCGGTTGCACCCAAATTGCACCGAAAAAGCAAAGAAGTAATTGCAAATCAAGGATCAGAGATACTTTTCTAAGGCATTCTCCAGTTTTGTTATTGCTTCATCTTCAATAATGTTTGCTTCATCTCTTTCTTGGTATGCTTCTTTTGCTAAATCCCCAATTTCTTTTTCAATTGTTTCATCGGAGGGTTGGTAAACAATAATATCTTCGAATAAATCACCTGCCTCACCGATTTCATCGACAACCCCGCCATATGATAATCGTTGAAATTGAACTTGACCATATGTTGATAATAAGAATGTTGTTAAGTAACCTGGATGAATTTTTTCAGTATCAGGAACGATCCTCAAGACATGGTTTGTTGCAGTCCAATTATGGCTATATCTACTAACTAAAGATAGGTTTCCTATTGTTCCTGAGCAAGTAACTAAAATCCAATCCTCCTTTACACGATAATCTTCAATATCACTCCACTGATCCCAAACTGGTTTAATTCCTTGTGGTTTTATTTGCGTGATATGGCTTCCTTGCAATAAGGGTACACCAATTTCCGGATCTTCGACATAAGGTCGCTTAAATCTGCCAGGGACAAAATTTGTGGATAAATTTCGTAATTGTGAAGTGTGGCCATCGCCCTTATGTTCATGTGAATTCATGTAGTGTAAGGCTTTTTGGACAATAGGTCGATAATAAGATGCATCAAGTCTTAAATTATGGTCAAACTCACCGCCGATAAAAACCTCAATTTCACGATCATCAAAGTAAAGATAATCTTTTATAGGCATTTTTAAACGAGGTAAACCAACTTTTTCTGTTAATAATTGTTCTGCTTGCAATAATTTTTCTTGAGCATCAAATCTGATATTATGAGCGTGCATCATAGATTGGTTAATTTCTGAAAATAAATCTGGAATTACGGGGATATTAATCTCAGCAATATGATTTGCTTCAATATGTTTTACAGTCATCCCATACATGTTTTTTAATATCAAAGATTGGCCAACCCAGGTCTTAATAAATGCTTGAATATATCCAGACACATTATCACTTGATGGAATGAATCTTATCAAATCATCTGATATTGCAAATTGAGTATGTAATCTTGTAGCAATAAGAGATCGTCCTATACTTCCAGAACGAGTAATTAAAATCCATCCTTCTTCGATCTCTATGTCGTCCGGGGGATCAACTATAAATTTAGTTTCTTGCGGTGGAAATTTAAATAATTCACTAGGAGTTAAAAATGGAATGCCTTCTTCTACGGATGCATTCACATATTTTCTTTTAAATCGATTCGGCCAATAAATTTCATCAGCAAAATCCTTTAGATGCTTAATCTCAACCCCATCTTCTTCCAGATTTCGTAAAATTAAACGGGCAGCTATTCCTTCTTTACTAAAAAATCTCGCATCAAAACGATTTTCTGGATTTGTGCTTGGTTCACTGATTCTAGAAGAATCAATATCCAGATAATCAAAAGGCACATTTCGATTTGGGTTATTTATTAGAGTCATTTTATACCTTTGGCCTTTAACCAATCATCAAAAACTTCTGGGATGATAGGTAAATGATCATCAATTATCTCAAGTCCGGTTTCATCAACTTCTATTTCACCTTCTGGAGTTGTAACATAAATTGGATTTCCTCTTTTATCATGACCAACCATTTTTGGTATGGCCATAAAAATATTTCCAGAATTGTTGTTGGCTCCTGTTATTTTCTTGAGAATTAATACACTTGTTTGAGTACCAGTACTAGGCTGGAACATTTCACTAGGCAAGTCAATGCTTGCAATGATTTGTGAATTTGCAGAAATCCAATTTCGCAATTCAATTAAGCCTGGATTGGTTAAAATACTATCTGGTAAAACAATGCCTAAAATACCACCTGGCTTTAATAGTTGAAGACATCTTTCAATAAATAGCTGTTCTGGTGGCAACCCATTGCTGTTTCTGGCAATCTCAAATTCTTCAAGAATTGAAGGTTCAGTAATTAAGGATTTTGTTCCAAAAGGTGGATTGGTAACAATAATATCGTAGGTATTTAAATTTAGAACTTCGCTAGCTTCATTATTCCAATTATCAGGAACATTGAGGGAATTGGCATGAACAACATTTGTAGAACCATCTCCATGCATAACCATGTTCATTTGGGCGACATTAACAAGAAATGGATTAAAATCAACCCCATAAATATTGTTTTCAGCAACTTCTTTAACTATCTGCTTTAATCTTTCACTCCTAACACCTCTTTCATAATAAATACTTTTAAGTGCTTGCAAACATGAAATGAGGAAACCTCCAGTTCCACAAGCAGGATCTAAAATTTTTATTCTTCCTGGAGTAGATAGATCTTCCTTATTAAAAAGATTGAAAACCATTTCTACGGTCATATTACAAAGATTCCTTGGAGTGAAAAACTCTCCTCTATCACCACGCAAGTTGGGACCAACCAATTCTTCGTAGGCTTCGCCTTTAATATCAGTCTCTGTTTCAATAAAGCTAAATCTTTGTAATTCTGATACCACATAATTAAGAACATTCTTATTTAATGCAATTTCTTCATTTGGTTTGAAAATGTATTGGTATCTGGCTTGAACACTTCCAAAAAGATCAGTAATTCGCTGATAAACTGCTTCAATATCTTCATCTGGATGCTGAGTGTAGAATTTTAAATTAGGGCTAAATTGCTCATCAAAAACCTTTACAAAAATTATTTTTAACAGTTCTTCAAATGCTTCCGGTTTTTGAAAACCTTGGTTGGCGTAAATATAATTATGGATTCGTTTGAATACCTTCTTAAGGTTTACTGCAGGTACCAGGTCTGCTCTAGTAGGTCTTGGAATGTCATTCTCACCTGCTTTAGGTATATCTGGAATCTCTACAAGAGATCGATGAGAATCTATTGATTTTACAGAATAAGGTAAGCGTTCACTACCAACCCAAAGAGCAAATTCAGTATTCAAACAAGCAGCGACATAGCTTTCCAATTGTGCTACACCTTCTTTTTTGTCTGAAGGTGAGACTTTTTCGTGCTTGGTTTCGCAAATTAGGTATATGTTTTCTTGAATATGATCACTACCCTCTTCAAATATGGCAACATCAACAGCTTTTCTAGAGCTTCCCATTTTTATAGAGAATTCGGGTTGAATATCGTCTTTGAGATAGCCATATTCTTCTACAAGACTACGTAAAACATTTTGGCGAACTCGCTCTTCTGGTTTGTCATTGCGTAATTCTCCAGTTATGTAACAACGAACTTTACCTTGAGGAATTATGATTACTTCTTCTGGGTTTGTGGTATCTGACATCTTTTTCCTCCTATAACAAAAACTTAAATGGTGAGTATGGATAAATCTGTCTGTGATTTTATGAAGCCTTCTGAAATTTTAGTCAATATTATTTGTAGAACCAACAACTTCAGTGAGATTTCGCTTTGCTTCTTGCAACTGATCCCAAATATTTTTGATTATTGCCTCTTGTATTCTTACGGTGGCAAGGGTCCTCCTCGCTTGAATCTGTAATTCTTCTTCTGTCAAATCATTCTTATTTTCAATTTCATCCCCTATTGTTTGAATATCGAGTAACGATTGTATCATTGCAACTTGTTCTTTTCTAACATCAAGGGGCATTTTACGAATGACTGCCACAAGCGTTTGAACATCGTCCCCCATATATTCTTCACCAAAAAAATGTTCGATAGGTTTATTTAAGAAATCAGCAATTCTTGCTAATTCCACAACCGCAACCTGGACGTTTCCTTGCTCTAACTGTGAAATTGCGCCAGTGGTCTTTCCTAATGCATCAGCTAATTCTGATTGCGTGCGGTTTCTATCTTTCCTGGCTTGGCGGATTCGTTCCCCTATATATTCATTTGAAAGTTCCATAGGATTATCCTTGACAAGGAAGTATAGATGTGCTCAAAAATTATATATTAACTAAATATATAGTTAGGCTAGATAATTTTAGACTGCCTATAGAATAATGCAATTTTAAAAAAATTACAAGGGCAGAAATTAAGTACTTTGAAAACCTAGTAAGAAAGTGGCAGGGATGTTTAAATCCTGACCGCTCGTCGCAAGGTCGCTGTCGCTGGATGCAAAATGCCACAGTCAAAAGGGAAGGTGTTAAGGAGCAAAGCGAACTTGCCACTTTCCCGGGATGTCGCAGCATCCAAAAAGCGACTGCGACCGGAGACAAGGGATGTTAGTCATTGATAATCATAGGGATCCTGCTCAATTTTCAGCTTCCTTATTGCCGCAAGCAGCATAAAATCCCCCTTTTTAGCCGCTTTTGCTGGATTGAAAATCTGCGCGCAATCTGTTACACTCTGAATGGCTTAGAACAATCGTTCTGATTATCCGCGCAATTTTAAGGAGGGTCTTTAACCATGACGGCACAATTAAGCGGGTCAACTGAAACAAAAGGAAACGGTCGCAAAAAACGTGGCGGCCAGGCGGGGAATACGAACGCCCTCAAGCATGGCTTCTACACGAACAACTTCTCCCTCGCAGAACGCCGGGGCCTTGAAGCCACAAAGGAAATCGTCCTTGCGGATGAGATTGCGTTGCTGCGTGTTTTGATTAGGCGCTTTAGTGGCCAGGTCCTGGCCGGTCAGGGCGTCCCCCTCAACGAATCCGCCCACAAGCGGTCAGCATGAGCATCCTCGATACCCCAATTTAATTAAGAAAATGGAAATCAATCATCTCAACCAGGTTTGGGTGGCTGATATCACTTATATTCGTTTTGGGAGGAAGTTCCTTTACCTGGCAGTCATTTTGGATGCTTATTCAAGAGGGATCCGAGGATGGGAACTGGGACGAAATATGGACAAGCGCCTTACGATCACAGCTCTAGAAAAGGCCTTAGCGGTTTATCCTCCCCCAGAGGTCCATCACTCCGATCAAGGTGGACAATATGCCACTCCAGACTACACTAGCTTATTGGTGAACTCAACCCAGGTTAGTATGTCTGCCAAAGGTCGCCCAACAGAAAATGGGATCGTTGAACGCTTCATCCGGACTTTCAAGGAGGAACATATCGACTATACTGAATTTGATAGTTTTGCTGATGCTGTCGAGCAGATCAAACATTGGTTGGAAGTTGAATACATGACTGAGAGAATTCATTCCTCGCTTGCCTATTTGACACCTTTTGAGTTTGAGGCTGCTCAAGTGATTCGTAAATGGGAATCCCCCATTTTAACCCCTTAAAAAGTGTCTACAAAACAACCGCACTTCATGCTCCCCCCATTCTCCATCCCCCATCCCCCATTCACTATCCCCTTAAATCAAAACATGAGCGTGGGGAGGCTCGAACTCCCAACCAATGGCTTAAAAGGCCACTGC
>CAZWUL010000068.1:0-5713 GCA_964636625.1 uncultured Atribacterota bacterium
AATATTTATTAAATATTCATCCTATAACCTACACCTTGAATTGTCTCAATGATATCTGTTTCACCAATTTCCTTTACAATTTTTTTTCTAATTCGGTAAATCAAATTATTAATTCTTTGATTCTCGCAGTCAGCTAAAAAGGGTTCTTCTTTAAGAGCATAAACGACAATATCATTCCTGGAAACAACACTGTTTTTATTATCATAAAGGTATTTAAGTACGTTGTATTCTTGAGGTGTTACATAAATCATCTTTCCACCAATTTTAAGTGTTAGGTTTTCATTGTCAAGCACTAGACGACTCTTAAAGGCAGATCTAATCATCCGTTGATAACCAATTTCATCAGACAAGGCAGCCTTTATCGCTGTGATTAATGCTTCATGACCCTCAAGCTTTGAAATAAAGTTTACTGCGATAGGATATCCAATGACCCTGAAAGAAAGAGCTTTTCTAACAGTTCGATAATCGGGAAAAGATGAAATAATTATTTTGGGGATTTCAGGATTCAAACTCTCTGCGAAATCAAGACCACTGACATCCTCCTCATCCGCTTTGTTAGTTAATCGCACATCAATAATTAATAAATCAATAATCTGATTATGCAAAATGTCTAGAGCTTCATATTTACTGTCTGCTGTAAAGACCTTGAAACCATAATGGCGTATATACGCAGATTCAGATTCAAGATATGATTTTATACTATCAACAAGAAGTAAATTTTTTTCCTTCATTAATTTATACTTTATTTTTCCTCATTATCCAGCGAAAACCAGTACTCTGCAACAATAAGAATAATCTCCTTCTTTATTTCTTCTTGTAATCTGAGATCATCAACTTCGGTACTGGCTAATAATAAATTTTCGAGCTGTTCGGAGCTAATTTTCTCTTTATGATATTTATCCATACGTTTAGAAGCAATATCGGTTCTTCTGAATAACAAATAAGTTCCAGAAGATGAAAGAACTCCAATAGCACCTTGCAATATTCCCAAAGTGATTTTTTCCGACATTATGCTATTTACACCAATGAAAATTAATACGATGGAAACAACCGAGAAGAAGAAAGCAGCAATAAAATACGACCATTGCTGAGAGCGCACATCAACATAATCCTGGTCAATTTTTGTCGTTATATTCGCATTGATTGATTTAAAACTCTTTTCTTTTAATGGGATACTTCGAATTGTTGTCAATAACGATTCCATAAAGGAACTGTCATCTTTCTGGTACAGAAAATCAACACACCGTGGCAACTTATCAATTCTTACCCCCAACGCTTTCCGTACGGCTTCATGATCAGGAAATTTGGTCATAATTATTTTCGGGATTTCTGCCTCAAACATCCTGGCAATGTTAATCCCACTATAATCATCTTTATCCTCATCGTTGACTAACCTCATATCAATGATTGCAATATCTACTTCACCACCCCTCAACTTATCCATTGTATCCCAGATATTGTATGTGGTTATAACCTTATAGCCTTTATCTTTGAGAAAAGACGATATTGAATCAGCTCTCAATTTTGTATTATCAGCAAGCAGTAATGTGACAGACATCATACCCTCCATAGTCTAATAAATATTTAGCGGCAGTTTCATCAATTGTTCTTGAATATTCTCTTTTACCTGTTTAACGTCGTATACCTGAATTAAACAATCTATCGCTCCTGCTTTTAATACATCTCTTGCTTCTCTCCAATCTGGAAATGAAGTTACTGCAACAATCGGGATAGAAGGCGCAGTAGAATGTAAATCCTTAATAAATCGAACTGAATCTTCAATTGAAGCTAAATCAACTAAGATAAGAATAGGGTCTCTATAATTATTTATCTCTTGCGGTACACATGTCTTAACAATATATTCCTCTTCAACTGAGGCGGATAAAATATTAACCCACTCACTCAAAATATCTTCGGTGACTAATAAGATCACTTTTTTACTCATTTTTCTTTCCTTGGTAGATATTTTGGAAACTCAATACTGATCTTCGTCATTCCAGGATAGGATTTAATAGGAAGAATTATCCTGCCATTAAAATACTCAACAAGAAGATTTGTAATAGCCAAACCTACACCCAAACCCAACCCAGATGTGAATTCATTATCTGAAAAATAATTATACAAACCTTTATTTATTGATCGCAGAATTTCGGTATCAAACCCGTTTTTTCCATTGTCAATTACAGAAACTATAATCGAATTAATCTTTTCTTCCAACAAAAATTCTATTGTTGCTTCAGACTCATTGTTCTCCATAGCTGTTTTTGAATTAGAAACAAGATTCTCAAAAATAACCATCAAAGCATCAATATTTACGTTAACCAAGAGTTCCTTATCTGGCAGATTCTCACTAATGTAATTAATATGATTAAATCTTGAGTCAGAACCATAAGTATGAATTAATTGAGTTAAAAACTTAGTAATATTATATGGATTAATCTCTTCAAGAAGTTCTCTGCTTGATTTAAAAGACTCCCTAATTTGAAAATCAATAAATGAAGCACTCTCATGGATTCCGCTAACACGATCAATAATATCTCTATTTGATTCTTGAGACAAGTTCATTTTAATTATTTCTGCATTGCTTTTTATTGCTTCTGTTAAGGCACGCACCTTATGAAAATCTCGCGATAATAGAGTCATTAATGCAAGAGTAGAACTTAAAAAGAGTTTATTTTTACTCGTTTTCAACTGTTCTTTCTGTAACAAATCATTAATTGCAAGCGAGGATATACTACAGAACAAATTTAATGTTTCAAGATCAGAATCATAAAAACTCATGTTTGGATTCTTAAAAAGACAAAAAATTAGACCAAGGATAATATCTTTTTCTTTTAAGATTCGAATAAAGCAAGATTCATACTCACTGGATTGACTATTAAATATACGATCAGGAGAAATTTGATGAAATCCATTCTCATTCATTGTAATAGTGCTGTCAGCAATAAAACTTCTATATAATTCATCAACATTTATTTCTCGGTTTTTTTCTTCACTATCTAAATAATATGATGAATTGACAAGAGCAGGTTTATCAAATTCTGGAATATAAACCACCACCCTATCGGCGGAGGATAATCTGACCAATTCATTATGAATATGAGAGAGAAGAGAATAAATCTCGTTTGTTTTGAACATTTCTGAAATTGACAGAATAGCTTCCTTTAATTGATTTAAATTATTGTATAATCTGTTTTTTATTAGAGCCAGCGAAGAAAACAAATTAAGTTGATCTGAAAGTCTTTTATACTTATCGGAGAAGTTTTGTGTTTCTTTGAAATTTGCATACATTACACCTAATTTGTCCTCGTCATAGTATATGCAAAACCCCAACATGCTTTTAAAACCAAGCTGGATCAAACGGTCTTGAGATTCTTTTGATATGTAATTATTCGCATCCTGTGAGTTTATATCACTAAAACTTATAAACTTATCTTCTAAGAGTTTATAAGAAGTACCTCCTTTTGATGGTGGTTTACTTGAAAACTCTATAAAATCATCACCTTTATGCGCTCCAGTAGACACTTGATTTTCGATAAATTCTTTTCGCATCGAATCAAATAACCATAAATTTACATTTTCAGCCTGAAATAATTCTTTTGCAGTTCTTACAATTTCATCCCTTATTTCTTTTTCATCGAAAAGTTCTATTGTTTTCCAGGCAAATTCATTTAATATTGATAATTGTTTATCTCTTTCCTTTAATTTGTGTACCAAATCAGCAAGCTGAATGGAAACAACTGCGTCGTCAGCAAATAACCAGAATTTTTCAGCATCATCTTTGGTAAATGGCAGATCAGTTACTTTCCCAAATTCGTCTAACTTATTATTAGCTTTAATCCATCCAATTATCCTCTCATTTATTTCATCTTTTACCTTCAAAGGATACATTATTAACGCATTGCTTTTCGTAGATTTCATATGATAATCTTTTTGAGGATTATCCTTATTTCTTGCGGGATGGTTTTCAATCATCTCCTTGTCCCAATTCACAGGTACTCCTCGATAAGCAATCCAACCTGTTAACCCTAAATTATCTACATCATGAAGATTGAACACTCGGTCAAGATTGTCCTTACCAGAATCATGACCAATACTTGCTTTTAATCTCATAATTTTTAGATCATCGGGATCCAATAAAAATACCGCCACAGTTTCCGCCATCAAAACATTTTTTGCATGTGTTGCAATAATCTGAAAACTATCTCGTAAACCTCTATTTAATAAACTTTTATTAATTTTTTTACTCGCCTTAGATAGAGCTTCGAGACTTGACGTTTTCTTCTTAAATTGATCAATTGAATAAAAATAATTAAGCGAGTGAATAGTCTGCTGTCCATACATCCATAAAGAAACAGCGTCATCAACAGTAAAATTTCTCCCTACTCTATCAACAAGAAATATAACGCCAAATATTTTCTGCTGCCAACTCAATAAGACCTCAAGAACTTCACCAAACTCCTCATCCTTGTAATTCTCCACCATTCCGGACCACTCATTGTAATTTCGAACAATCTCATAAGGTTTATTCTCTTTTACTAATGAACCAGCAAGGCCTTTACCAACATCCAAAACTGATCCACATAGATCATTTTTTAAATTGTGACAAACCGTAATTCTTAATTTTTTATCAATTTCTGAGTATTCATAAATACCCCCACCTTTGGCATTAATTAATTCTGAAGCACCAATAATTATTGATTCTAATAAATCAGACTTACTATCACTTTTTTTATAGGCAATAGATGTATTAATTATCTTTTTTTGGTTAAGGTTAATGTTGACATCTTTAATAATCAGAGAAATGAACTTTGCATATTTTTGACATAATTCAATATCTTCTTGCGTGAATACTCTTTTCTCTTCAATCATATCTAAACTAAATGATCCAACTACCTTCTGGTTACATATTACTGGAACTATCAAAGTAGATTTTATCTTTATTATTTCGAGTACTTCCTTGATATTTCCTAATGTTGTGTCCTCACTCACATCACTAATAATTATTGGACGATGATTTAATACCAACTCTTGCTCAGGTTCGATTTTCTGTATATCAAATTCAATACCAACTAAATCCGTCTCTGGATAATCGGCAATTACCTTACCCTTTTTATAATTCTCGTCGAATTTTACATAACCACAATGATCTGCATTCGTTATTTTTTTCACTACTTCACACACATTTTTTACTTCTTCACCAAACGAATATACATCCTGAAATTGATCCATTTTGATCCCCTTAATTTTTCTATTCGAAAAATCAATTATATTTTACAAGATTAGCTTTGAGATAAAATACTAATTACATCACAGTATTGATAATTATCTGAATTTCCCTCCCACAACACAACTTGTCCAATATGAAAACCAAACAACTTTTCCTCTAATATTATTTTTGCTATCCCGAATTGTCATTATTATATCTTAATTTTTTTAACCTCTACAAATTTTAAGCACTGATGTCTAATCTGCTGGGCAGATATGCTGTAATAAATGAAAAAATTATTCTCTCTCCTCCCCGGATGGCAACACAAAGTTGACCTACGACAGTAAACACTTTCGAATTAAGAGTAGCTTTCGTCGCTTTCAAACCAGTAACAAATAGCAATCCGCTTAATAGCAGGTTGCTATTTTTTAGTATAAATATAGGTGACTGCTGCCCCCCTCAGCCGGCGAACTGAAGCCCACCTTGCGGTGGGCTTCGTTGGTT
>CAZWUL010000069.1:0-5632 GCA_964636625.1 uncultured Atribacterota bacterium
AGGACAATATCCGGGCAGGAGCTGACCTGGTCTGTTTTAGTGGTGACAAACTATTAGGAGGTCCTCAGGCAGGAATTATTTGCGGTAAAAGAGAGTATCTGAATATAATTCAGAAAGACCCTATGTATAGAACCTTCCGTGTTGGAAAGAGCACCATGGCTTTATTGCAATTTACCATGTTATCTTACTTGCAGGGGGCATCCCTGGAAGATTTACCAGTCTGGCAAATGATTTCTTTACCCTATCAAAAAATTAAAAAACGTTGCCAGAAGCTGGCTAAAGAATTGAGAAAAAAGAACGTTCCGGTTTTCTGTCAGGATGGAGAGTCAGTAGTAGGGGGAGGTTCCTTGCCGGGCAAATCATTGCCCACCAGTCTTTTCTGTCTGCAAACCCCCCGTAACATTGAAAAATTAGATAAGAAATTAAGATTATCCTATCCGGCTTTATTAGCTCGGGTGCAGAATAATTTATTAATGTTTGACCCCCGCACCATTGAGCCCCAATATGATAAATTAGTAGTAGACCTTATTTGCTCTGCCTATCTGGCAGAAGAAAGGCAAAAATAAACTAAAATGATAATTTTTGGCACAGCCGGCCATATTGATCACGGTAAAACCACTTTAATACAAGCTATAACTGGAATAAATGCTGACCGTTTACCGGAAGAAAAAGAAAGAGGCATGACTATAGATTTAGGCTTTGCCTGGCTGGAGACGGAAAACGGTGATAAAATAGGCATTATAGATGTACCTGGTCATGAAAATTTTATTAGAAACATGATTATTGGAATGACATCAGTAGATGCATTTATTTTAGTTGTCGATGCCAAAGAAGGCTGGAAACCTCAAACCGAAGAACATTTTCAAATTATCAGATTATTAAATATTGATTATGGCCTGATTGTCATTACCAAAACTGACCTTGTTTCTCCTGAACAGTCTGAATCAGTAAGGCTGGAGATACAAAATAAAATTTCCAATCTTATTTCTTTAAAAATACCAATTCTCAATTTCAATATAACAGAAAAAAATAATATCAAGCAATTAAAAGAAGGGATAAAAAAAATATATTCGCTTGTTCCTGAGAAAAAAGATATCGGGAAACCACGGTTATTTATTGACCGGGTTTTTGATATTAAAGGGAGCGGAACAGTAGTGACCGGGACCCTGTTAAACGGAAATTTTTATCAGAATCAGCAAGCACATATATTTCCCGGAAACAAAAAGATACGACTAAGAAAACTTCAAAGTTATGGCTTGCCGGTAGAAAAAGCTATTATTGGAAGCCGGGTTGCCATTAATGTTTCCGGAGTAGAAAAAGAGGAAATAAACAGAGGGGATTTGATATATGGTTATCCAAAATATCAGTCCAGCAGAATAATCGATGTGGAAGTAGAAATTTTACCCAAAAAAGAACCCAATTCAATTAAAAACGGTAGCGAAATTGATTTTATAGCGCATACCAGGATACTGCGCGGAAGAGTAGTATTTAGTAAGGGCACACTAAAATCAGGTGAAAAATCTTATGCCCAGATTCGTTTTTTAGAACCTATTAGCCTGTTTTTAGGCGATTATTTTATTATTCGTCTTCCTGGATTGAATGAAACTGCTGGAGGAGGAAGAGTACTGAATCCGCAAGCATCAAAACATAGTTTCAACAAAGCCCTATGGAATGATTGGCTGGACAAGAGAAGAAATTTTAATATTTGCGAAATTATATTAACAGAATTACAAAAAAACCGAACAATAAAAAAAGATGAATTTTTAGTAAATAGCCCTTATTCTAATTTGGAAATAGAAAAAGTAACAGCTGAACTTAAAGACAAAAACCTGCTGTTTTTGTATGCAAATTGGATTGTAGATAAGCGATTTTGGTTGGAACAGGTTCAATATGCCCTTGATAGTATAGATAAAATGCACCAGGATTATCCCTTTAAAGCAGGATTTCCTGTAATACAGCTCAGAAATTCCTTTGCTAACTTGAATGATGATTTGTTTAATATACTGATTGAACATCTTGCTCAAAAAAATAAAATAAAAATAAAAAATGGAGAAATAGCACTTTTTCACCATTCTGTGGAGCTATCAAAACAGCAAGAATCCATAATAAAAAAAATAGTGGAATATATTGAAAAAGACCCCTTGAATCTACCAGGCAAAAAGAATTTAGAGGAAAAATTTTTAGATTATCAGGATATTATAGAATATTTGATAAAAAGAAACGAGATTATCCTGTTAGAAGATGAAATATTAATTACACCCAAAATCTATAATACAATGAAAGAAAAAATTATTAACTATTTAAAAAAGAATGGGAGCATTACCATCGGAGAAGTTAGAAATTTGCTGCATATCAGCCGTAAATATATTGTACCCTTATTAACAAAAATGGACGAAGATAGTATAACCAGAAGGAAAGAGAACATCAGGGTGTTGAAAAATTAAAATAGAAGTGCAGATAAAGGGCAAGGGTAGAAAGGTGAACCGTTAAAAACTTGCTGGAAATAAATATGGATGTATGATAATATCATCATGTATTTTCAATGGCGATATTATTAATCTTAAGCAGTAAATAGAGGTAAGGATATCTATGCAAAAAAAATGGTTTGTATTTATAATTATTTTTATCATTGCTGTATTTTTAGGAATAGGCTATTTTGTCAGCAATCTGGGGAGACAGTATTCCGGTCCCCCTGTTTTGACCGTGTCTGAGGAAATAGGTGACCTGGGGCAGATAAGCCCGGATGAGAAACAGACCTATATTTTTACCCTGAAAAATGAAGGAGGGGAAAAATTAGTAATAGAGAGAGTGCAAGCTCCCTGTGGATGTACAGCTACGTTGCTGTCTGAAGAGGAAATTTTGCCCGGGAAAACAACCCAACTCGAGGTTACTTTCAATCCAAGAGGATACCAGGGAGTAGTAACTCAATCGGTTTATATCTATAGTAATGACCCGGAAATGGAGAGGAAGAGAATTGCCATCAGGGCAGATATTGAACATATTCCGGCACCGGAATTACAGGTATCAGCTAATCAGTGGGATTTAGAGTTATTAAGTAGAGGGGATTTTTCACAATTTTCTTTACAGATACTTAATAAGGGTGACTTGAGTGCAGAAATAGAAAAGATTGATGTTCCTGAACAAATAAAAATTGAACCTGTAACTATAGAATTACCGAAATTATTAGAACCTGATGCTGAAATGAATTTGCAATTTACCTATAATTCGTCTGAAAACGAAGTTGGTCTGGTCAGGGAATATATACGCATTGTGACCAGTGACCCCAGGAGGAAAAATATTACTATAAGGGTAGAAGGATATGTTACAGAAGCAGATAATTCCATTTCAATTTCCCGTTTAGAAAGTAATTTAATAAAAGAAAATGATGAAACGATACCACAAGAAGCCAGCTTTGTTGTAAAAAATAATAGTAACAAACCATTGCAACTGGTTTCTATCGAGTCCTCAGTGGACTATTTAGAACCAGTAAATAAGGAAATGATATTATTAGCTCCTGGTGAAGAACGGGAAGTTATTATTAAAATCAACAGAGAGGACATAGCTGATTTATATATAGGCGAAAGGATACAGGAACATATTTATTTTAATATTGCCTTGCCTCTTACTATAGGTTCAGGAATTTAAAAAAATAAAAATAATAAGTTAAACAAAAAGTGGTTACGGAAAAATATTATGAAGAAATATTTAAAAATATTTAGCGCCTTATCTGACAAAACTCGTTTACGTCTTTATATGATTTTATCAGAAGGAGAGCTCTGTGTTTGTGAACTCACCTGTGCTTTGGATATGGAACAATCCAGGATTTCCCATAGTTTGAAAGTTTTGAAAGAGGCGGGATTGATTAATAGCAGAAAAATTGGTAAATGGATGTTTTATTCAATTCAATTAAACAAAGATAATAAATGGTTGTTTAGGGAAATTAAAGAAAATATTGGCATTTTAGCTAAAGATAAGCAGATGCTTGCCAAGTGTAAAGACGAAAACATCAGGGAAAAATTTCAGTGTCAAATATAGCTGGTTTATCACTTATATTCCGCAAGGTTATCACGCAATTATTCTTGCCTCCCGGTGGTATTATTGTTTTAATTTTATTGATTTGCCTGTTCTTTCTTTTTAACTGGAAAAAAATTGCAATCTTTCTTGCCACTGTCTTAATGTTTTCCCTTTTTATTTTAGGTTCATGGTTAGGCGAGTATATAATATTAAGGCCGCTGGAAGATGACTATAGCTCATTTAAGGATACTTCCAATAGCCATATTAGTTTATCAAACCCGATTATAGTAGTACTTGGCGGAGGTGTTGTTGAAAATAGTTTATCAAGGCAGGGTGGAGGAACTGATATTGGTGAAGTAACACTGGCACGATTGTATGGGGCTTATACGGTTTACAGGGAAATTGAATGCCCTATTTTAGTAAGTGGGGGCAATGTGCCCGGGTATACCGGAAACATTCCAGCAGCTCAAATTATGTTAGAAGTGTTAGCTAACATGGGAGTTCCACGGGGTTTAATCTATCAGGAAGATAGGTCAAGGACTACCCTTGAAAATGCCAGTTTTACAATTGAGAAAATCATAGCACAGGGATATAATGAGATTATTCTAGTTACCAGTGCTGTACATATGCGTCGCTCTGTTGCTGTTTTTGAAAAGAACAATAGTGGAATTATTGTTATACCGGCTCCAGTAAATTATTTATTTGAAAATACCAAGCCAGGGTTATTAAATCTTCTTCCAAATGAAATATCCTGGAATCATAATTTACGGGCAATACATGAATGGATTGGCTTGCTTTATTATAAAATATTCTATTCGTCAGCATTGGGTATATAGTAAAAGAAACTTAAAACTGAGAGCTTCTCTTATTAATTGGTTAAGTTGAATTATAGTATTTTCTACGCAATATGCAATCCGCACGAAGCAATACGATATTTGACCGGCAGATTATGTCTTGTATTTAAACTATATACCAACGACTAACGACAAACGACTAATTAAGCAATCCCATCCACTTATTCCAGCATAATTGTTAGAGGAGTTGTTTTTAGTTTTTGGTTTACAGTTTTTAGAAAAGAAATCCTTTTTACTCATACCTGAGTTTTACGACATACTATTTTTGTGATTACAGTGAGTTTTCCAATTTTTTGTCATCATGATGGGGTATTTTCTTTCCTGTCATTGCGAGCCAATTTTAATTGGTGTGGCAATCTCATCCAATTTTACCCAAGCAGGAAAGAGTTTTAGCATTCTTACTTTTTCAATCTTGCAAAGTGTAACCTATGTCCTGAAGTTTTTATTACTCATGTCCTGAGGTCGAACCCATTTTTTTATGTTTGCACTAGCTACTAGTAACTTTTTTGTATTTCCCTTGCAACTCGAATCTTGCAACTTGTACCTTATTTTTAACTGAAAACCAAAAACTATCAACTAAAAACTGGAACTCTGCTCCTCAATTTGTTAAAATAATAAAAGTTGTTGTAATTATTATAGAAATTTACACAGTATTTATTCCCACTATTAATTGAAGTCTGCTATGAATAAAATTTTTAGTTTTTTTTCAGCAATTCCTGACATACAGTAGTCACAACTGTTTGTTATAATTATTGTAGTCTACT
>CAZWUL010000070.1:0-5575 GCA_964636625.1 uncultured Atribacterota bacterium
TGTGGCCATGATAGGTGAAGTAATCTTTGATGCCAGTTCATCCTATGATCCAGATGGTTATATTACTTCCTATAGCTGGGAGTTAAAAATAGACGGTAAAACAATAGAAACATTCAGTAGAGAAAGAGCCATATATAAATTTGCTGAGCCCGGAAAGTATGAAATAATTCTGGTTGTTGTTGATGACCAGGGCGCAGAAGATGTAAAAATATTTACTATAGATATTGTTCCTTATACAGATCTTCCAGTTGCTCAATTTACCTATCGTTTAACCGATGGAGAAGAAGACATTTTTATTTTTGACGGCTCAACTTCATACGGTCCCAGCCTCATTGTAGAGTATGAATGGGATTTTGGGGATGGCAGCATTCCGGGAACGGGTAAACAGGTAGAACACAGATTTGACTCTCCTGGTTCCTACTCTGTAACCCTAACCATTGTCGATGAGAATGGAGAGCGCGCAAAAGAAACAAAGCAAATCGATACCACAACTCTTCTGGCGGCTTCTTTTAATTTTTCTCCTGGTGAACCGGGGATATCAGAGGCGGTGTATTTTGATGCCTCTTCTTCCTATGGTCTTAGACCCATCGACCTTTATCAATGGGATTTTGGTGATGGAAGTGAAGAAGTTTATGGGATAAATGTTGAGCATAGCTTTGCTGCCCCTGGAAGTTATTATGTTCGGTTAATAATTAATGATGAGTCTGGTGAAACCAGCATTGCCTCTCAAGAAATCACTGTTCTGACTATAGACGAAAACACCTTTATCCAATGCGGATTTATTCAAGCCAATAATGGCCAAAGAATTCCCTTTCGAGCCGCCTTTGAAGGGCAACCTATTGTGGTTACTTCAGCGGTGCTAAATGGAAATGCCTCGGTCATCAGTACACCTAATAATATCACCAGTACCCATTTTGATATTCTAATTAACGACTCTGACGGTAATGATGTTTCAGATGCCTTGGTCCACTGGATTGCCTTTGTGCCTGATGCTCAAGTTCGCTGTCTGGGTGGAATTTCGGAAACAGGAGGTGAGCAAAGTGTTTCTATAATCTTTGATTCTCCTATAAACTTGAGAGAGAATGAACCATTAGTCGTATTAACCAATACGGAAAAGGATAGGGCATTTCTAAGCAGAACGAGTAATGCTGATGAGAATGGATTTCAAGTATGGGTTTCCGATGCCCAGGGAGGGGCAGTGCATGCTTATATCTACTGGATAGCGGTTGTTCCAGACACAGTGAATGGTTTCCAGGGCTCAGTAGATACATTGAACAATGGTGAAGTAATCCTATTCGATAATCCATTTCCCAATCAATCGGCAGTTGTTTGTAATAGTTCAACACCAGGAGTTATGGCCGGAGCGATTAGCAGTACTCCCCAGCAATTTACAGTTGGCCTTTCGACAGGACCAGCTGAAGTCAACTGGTTGGCCTTTGGCGGAGCCGTTCCCCCCTTGCAAACGGGCCAAATCAGGATTAGTTCCACGCCTGGCGGGGCAACGGTTTATCTAAATGGTTCTAATGTTGGTACAACTCCCTTTGATGATACTCTGGAGATAACCAATTTATCACCTGGGGAGTATACGGTAAGATTAGAACTACAAGATTATCGTGTTTTCGAAACCATAGTTACTGTGAATCCGATGGCCACAGTAATAATCAATCCCAATTTACATAGCATTCCCGGAACTATTTTAGTGAGTTCAACCCCACCCGGTGCTACCATCAAAATAGATCATTCTCCAAATTACCCATTTTATTGGGATAATGAACAAGGTTGGGTGAATCCCGAATATGGCGAAACCCAGGATGAGCCAGTTGAATTAACACCAATCCCTCCTGGGGAACATACTCTGACTTTAGAACTTGAAGATTATAAAACCTGGTCTGAAATCCACGATTTAGAACCAGGAGGCACATGGACAGTGAACGCAGTTTTGGAGCCCGATCCAGGTACGATTTCAGTTACCTCATCTCCTGCCGGAGCCAGTATTTATCTTGCTGAAGGAGATTGGACCGAGCAACCCGATTTAGAAGAGATAGTCTGGATTGAAAAAGGAGTGACTCCCACAGATGATATGTATGGAGCGGCCGTTCCTCTTGTATTGGATAATATTGCTGCTGGTACCTATACCATTAAATGTGTCTTGGATTATTATCAGGAAATCATCCAAACAATTCAGGTTGGTTCAAATCAGATTACAGAAGTTTATTTTGAGCTGATTCCTGCCCGTGCTTACGTACAAATTAATGCCCAGGATGAACGGGGGCAACCTATTTCCAGTGCTGATAATAGTTTTTTACATCGTTTCGGTCAGGTTCATACTCTTGGACGTACAGATGAAAATGGCATCTTAGAAGGTGATTTGAATGCCGGAGTCTATACTTTAAGAGTTTGGAAAACAAATTATTTTGATTTCACTGAAGATATTGATTTAACTTCTTCCTATACTTCGGAAAATCCATTCGTGATTAATGCTATATTGGAAGGAAAACCTGGTTCAATAAATGTGACCTCTTCTCCTTCTGGAGCGACAGTGTATATTGCGGAAGGTGATCTGACAAATAATATTTATAGTTCACTATGGGAAGAAAAAGGGGAAACCACTCTAACGATTGAAAATTTACCTCAGGGTGTTTATACAGTTAAAGCTTCTCTGGAAAGTTATGTTCCTGAGGGGCTGCCAGATGATATCATTATTCCGGATGAAGGGTATCCTTTTATAGAGACAGTTACTGTAAATCCGGGGCAAACAAGCGAAATTACCGCTAACTTCACTCAAATAACCGGTCATATCATAATCAACTAAAATGAAGAAGAAGTGAATGTATTTATTGATGATGTAGCAATGAGTTCTCTAAGGAATATGCCAGTAGGGGGTTATCAGGTGCCTACAGGTGCGCATAACGTGCGGGTCACCAAGGACAATTTTATCCCCTACCAGACAGATATTCAAGTCGGATATCAGGAAACCGTCACAATTGAGGCGAATCTATATCAGGCACTATCATTAACTGCTTTAATTGATGTGACACCTTCTTATGGTAAGCCACCTTTGGCGGTGGAATTTTCCGGATCCGGATCTGGGCCGGACGGAACTATGATTACAAGCTATCATTGGGACTTTGGTGACGGCAATTCCTCAGATGACCAAAATCCCACTTATACTTACGAGGAGGCTGGACAATATCAAGTAACCCTGACTATTACTGAGACTATTCCTGATCAGCCTGATAATACGGCATCTACAGATGTTTATATTAACGTACTGAGTTCAGATCAATTCATAGGAACTCCAGACTCAGGATGTCTGACCATTAGCTCTGATAGCAAAACTACTGGAAATGGTTTTAGTGAATATTCCGGCAATGTACTCTTGAATGGTTTTCTGGGGGTAACCGGAACAATAACTGTTCATGGTGGACCAACTGGTGCAATTACCGGCACTGGAAAACTCATTACCGGAGTTGATGCACTTGATTCCGCGATTGCTGCTATTAATACCGAGCAGAACTTTACTATTAAAGCCAAAGGTAGCGATGTGGGAGGCTGTTATCGTGAAATAACCTTTGATAACAATCCTTCCAGTTTTAGTTTTACTTATTATGGATTAGGTTTTGAAGTAAGTAATTTGAAGTTATATAGTAATAGGCTTGCTCTAGCCGGAAAGATGTCCTCCGTTGCCGGAATTCTTCCAGAGGTAGGATTAGGAATGAGCGTTTCTTCCTCCGGCTTTGATTTTGGAGGGAGAATTAAGCTTCCTGAAATTAAAATTCAAAGTTTCGGTATAGAAGATGCTTATCTTGAGCTGGATTTAGGCTGTGGGAATTGTTGGGGAGCGGGAATAACTTTTGAATTTCCACCAGCAGTGAAGATTAAAGTAGGAGGCGAGATTGGAGTTATGAATGGGAGTGTATACAAAATATTGGGGAAGGCAGCAGGTTTAAAACTCCCGATCGGAAATACGCCTGCATTTTTAGGCAGCATTAACGGTGGTCTAGAGCATTTTCTTCCCTGGGACCCGGACCCTCTCATATTAAGTGCGGGAGCAGGTTTTTATGCTGGTCCAGAAATTACCATTCCTTCCTTTAATTTATTTAATGGAGCTTTGGCGTTATCAGGTGGCAATCTTCATTTATTGGGAGGAGATGTTAATTTGATCGTAGATTGTAGTGGTAAGTTTTCTGCAGAGGGTACTGCCTATATTCTAGATAAGGATTTTGGTGAAATTGGAAGCGCAGGGATAATTGTAGATTTAAATAAAGGATTTTATGCCTGGGGTCGATATAGCAACCCGCCGGGAGATTTTGCTATATTAGTAGGTGACCTTGCGGGTAAAGTGGATTTTGATTTAGAATTTCAGGCTAGTGTTGCCGGAACTCTCCAGGTTCCGGAAGTTTTACCAATTATCGGAGGAATGAATTTCGGGCAGGCTGCCGGTTATATTGATAATGACCTGATTGCTGCCGGAGTGAAAATTGGTGACCGAATTTGTGTACCTATCGCAGGATGTTATGATTTTAGTTTTCCTGTCTGTTTAATATTCTCATTTGATGACCCTGGGTTTGAAGTTGCTACGAACTGGGATGCCATTCAGGAAGTTACTTTAACCGGCATGCCTTATGATTACGCTCAATTTGCTCCGGTGCAATATGCTGGGATAGGTATTCCTATGTTTTCCTTAGCACAAGCAGATAGAAATCCAACCATTGAGCAGATCTTTGACCTGCCGGAAGGATTAGAGGTAGCCATATTCCACATGCAGGTATCTACCGAAGGCCTTCTTCCTGAATTTACGGTCACTTCACCGGAGGGTATGATTTATGAACAAGGTAGAGATAATGCCTTATGGCAGGGCAATGAAGTGACCAGTGACCTTTGGTGTGCTGTTCCTGATCCTTTACCTGGTAGTTGGATTGTTACCTCTGATATGGACTTACGGGATACGGAATATACGATTACGCTTTATAGGCTGAATCAGGAACCGACAATGGAATTAACAACACCAGCAAATGAAATTATTGTAGAAAAGGGAACTCAAATTCCTATTACCTGGCAGGCCGAAGACCAAGATGATGATGCCATGATTCGTCTTTGCTATACCGAATCACCTATCCAGCAAATGGAAAACGGGCAACCCGCCTTCCCGGGGAATACCATTGTTAAAAATATTTCGGAAGACAGTGCGAAAAATACCTATACCTGGGATACCAAAGGAGTAGCTCCTGGCAAATATTATATCTATGCCGTTATATTTGATGGGAAGAATTTCCCTGTTTTTGCCTGGAGCAAAGGCAGTGTAACCATTCTGGATAGTAAATTTTCTCCACCTATCGGAGTTAAAGCTTATCAGGTTGGGTCTGGGGTTCGTGTAGAATGGAATAGTATGCCGAATGCTGCCGGATATCATATTTATTACCAGGAAGTTCAGGATCAGACTCCTCTGAACCTGGTATCCTCTTTTGCTATCTGGGAAGAGACGGAAGCTGAAATAAGAAACCTGTCATCCGGTAGGATCTATCGTATTGCCGTATCCGCCTTCCGGGAAGACGGGTATGAAAGTGACTATTCC
>CAZWUL010000071.1:0-5563 GCA_964636625.1 uncultured Atribacterota bacterium
CTAAAAATATGACTGCTACCGGAGAGGTTAAGATAACCAAAAAAGACTACACTATCACAGCCCGGGAAGCTATTTACAATGATGCTGAGGATAGAATATCTCTGACGGGCCAGGTTAAAATAGAAGAGATAGAAAATGACCGACAAATTTCCGGAGACAGGGCTGTTTTCTATATTAGTGATGATAGATTAGAAGTAACCGGAAATGTGAGAAGTAGTATGATTTTAGATTAATAGTATAATAGGATATTATTTTACTGAAATTTTTTATACAATAATAATTATAATACTGTGACTGTTATTTATTATGCAGGATAAAAAAGAAAGAATTAGCAAAATAGTATTGAAATGAGGTGTTTTTGGTGTTGTATAGCATTTATTGGAAAAGAATCATCTTATATCTAATAATTTTAACTTTGTTTACTTTTATGATTGCCGGTTGTGCCCGATGGCCAGATGATCCTAACGGAGGAAATGGAATTGGGCAAAAATTGTTAAGAGTAAGAGTTGATATTAACGAAAACGGATCAATTAATACCGAAGAAGGAAATTATTATATTGTCTTTGATGCTGACAAAGATGCTCCCTTTAGTCCACCTGATGATATTGGGGATTGGCAGACCGGTTATTATTATATCAGGTTGGATATGTTCGGATTCTTTTTTGGTGAGGTATTAGATAGCGGAGCATCAGAACAATCAATTGGAGGAAGTGGTGGCACTGGTTCTGATAATTATTTTCAAGTAACAATACCATTATCTTATTTAGGAGAGCCAGAGGGGATTCATATAAATGTTGTCACTACAGATTTGGACAATGAAACATATGATGCACTTAATCCGGACTTCTATATTGATACTGATTCAGTTTTCTCAAAAACCGAAACTGATTTTATGCAGGACTCAACCGGGGGAGCGGATTTTGATATAATCCAGTTCACAGCCACAATCCTAATCCCCTAAATTGTCACGGGGACGGTTCTTTTGACAACATTATTATTAAATTGAAAGTTATAGAAGAATATAAATGTAGTTTGTATTGATATTATTAAAATATACAAAATTATTAGGTAGATTTTATATTAAATAGTTCTATAAGTTAGAGTTAGAATTAGAACAAAGTAATTTTGAGAAAGACATATAATTGTTATGCCTAGATTACCAAGAAAATATAATAATATTGGAATTTACCATATTATGGTAAGAGGAAATGCAAAACAAAATATTTTTATTGATAACCAGGATAAAAGAAAATTTATAAAAACAATTATTCAAAATAGAAATAAAGGACTCTTGGCTATCTATGCTTTCTGTATTATGAATAATCATGCTCATCTTGTAGTAAAAGAACTTTCTGAATCAGTTTCGAAATTTATGAAAAGAATAACTGTAAGTTATGCTTTCTATTTTAATGCAAAATATGATAGAGTAGGTCATGTATTTCAGGATCGGTTTAAAAGTGAAGCAATAAAAGATGATAGACATCTTCTTTCTACAATAAAATATGTTCATAACAATCCAGAAAAATCAGGAATTACAAGCAAGGAAAAATATCCATGGAGCAGTTATAATGAATATATTTCTACCAATAATAGCCTTACAGAGGTCAAAGAAATTCTAGGCATTTTTTCCAGCAATATTGATGAATCTATTGTAATGTTTAAATATTTTAGTGAACAAATTGATAAAACCAAAAGAAAATATTTAGAAATAGAAGAAAACAACAACAAAGAATTTCTTGTTAAATATATTAAAAAATATTTGAAAGAAAATAATATTGAAAAAAAAGATCTCAAAGACAGAAAATTTGTTGAATATCGTAATAGTTTAGTAAAAAATATTGCGAAAAAGTATAACTTTTCTACAAGGACCATAGCAGAGGTAACAGAAATAAACAGGGAGACCATAAGAAGATTGTCAAAAGAACCGTCCCCGTGACAATTGAAAATTAGCCGCCGATGGTAATAGATTCAGTTGGGAAGGCGTTGATTTTGAAATCTACCCAGATAGATTGTGTGGATTGACGATAATTGATGCTTATTTCCCTGCAATGCAGGTCCCTGACAACACTAATAACACTATTTCTGATATCAAAATCATCAAAATAAACTGAACCACTGTAAGACATTTTCCATTCATCGCTCAATTTGAGTGACAACCTGGTATCAATACGTTTACTCCATTGCATGTTATTCAAATCATAGGAACTGCTCAGGTAGATGTCATGTTCGCCTTTAGGCCTCCAGCGTACTCTAGCACCCAGACTGCCGAAAGATTCGCTGACAAAATTATAATTAGTGGATAAATTAATCTGCAAGTCATCTCTAGGTCTTAATACAACACTTGCGCTGGCAGATTCAGTTAGAGGACTCAAGGTATCAAAATTAAAGGGAGTTGGCCCTTCTGACATATAATAATTATAAGAGAAGTTTCCATAGAATTCAGGCTGGTAACCGACTCTTAAATCCAGTTTCCCGCCAACCATGTAACGGGCTTCACCGGTGAGATAAACATCCTGACGGTATATTCCGGAAGCAGTTAACCTAATGTTATCAGTTATATCAAATGGACGATTTACATTAATAATATACTCTCCCCGAACATTTTCCTGGTCAGTAGCGCTTTCATAGTATCTGCCCAATGATGCATCTATACTATAATTTATTCCAGTGTCTTTAATTTTGGCACTGCTTTTTTTGAAGGTAAGCTCAGGTAACTTGTCAAGAGTAGATGATGTACCTTCTCCGCCCAGGTCAATTAATTTTTCGGTAATTAAATTCAAAGTATAGCCGTCACCGCTATATCGCATAGTCCATTGAGGGCGTAATTGATGGTTAAGGGGTTGTGTAGGCGAATCCTTGGACGTGTATAATAAGTTCAAATACGATTTTATCCTGTCAGTTATAGTATTATCATAAGATAGCCTGATATTCCCGCTACTGGATACAGTATCACTGACATTAAAATTATATTTTCCAGTAAGCGTCAACAGGGCATCTTCCCATTTTTTATAAAGATAAAAATCTGGCTGAATTACGTGTGAGGAGGTTTGTGAACTCGAACCGGGGTATATCGTGCCACCATAAGACAGATTAGCCCTTAATCTTAAGTCGTTTTCAAAATTTTGCCAGTAATTAATTTTGCCATCCAAATCATAGATGCTGGTATTTTTTCTTTTCAAACCATAGAAATACAATACTAATTCACCATCATCAACTCTTTCTTCTCCCAGTTCAAAGGTGTGCTCAATTCCTGCTCCCACTCCTTTTTTCTCCATCAGGTCTAAATATATACTCCCATAAGAATCTGCATCTCTCACATAATTGAATTGATTTTTTAAAAACCAGCCTTCGCTGTTGCTTTTTCCAATATCCGGCCAATAAGGGAATTGATTTTTACCCCTCAAGAAAATCATAAAAGAGGGCAGGGTAAATAATTTTCTTTCTCCTTCGTACCAGGAAACTTTTTTGGCTATAATTTTATCATCAGGATAAATGGTAATTTTTTCTGCCCTGATATGCCAATGAGGTTTTTCCAGGTCACAGGTAGTGAAATTAGCATTATCAATTTCAACAGTTTCCGGGAAATTTTCAAATTTTTCACCCTGGTAATATACTTTTCCCCTTATTTTGTCTCCGGTAGCTTCGCCTGATAAGTCATCCATGATAATCTTATCTGTATCCCAATTATAATTTAAAGCCTGGCAGGAATAGCTTTCGTCTTTTTTTGTAAATACAACCTGCTCCTTTGCAATGAGCTCTTTTTTGTCCATAATAATTTGCAGGAAATTTGCTCTTAGTGTTATATCATCATAACGTAGATTTACATTGTCACGGGCAACAATTACATCTTCCCCTTCAATAATCTGGTAACTGATAAAATCTGCATCAAGATTAAGGCTGCCTTCTACATATTCTTCCTCCTCAGGCTCAACTTCTTCAATTTCTTCCTGGAAGTAAAAAAGACCACCGGTGATAGATTCTGCAACAGGCTGATTATTAATATCAAAACCGGTTACCTTGTATTGCCATTGATATTGATGCTTCCTGGTCAGCAGCAGAACTCCTTCTTCGTCTTCACTTTCTCCTTGTGCTTCATCCTCATTCTGACTTTCATCATTTTCAATAATATCTTTATCAACACTTTCATTATTATCAGGTTCTATTTCTGCACCGGAGGGTATATCAGGTCCATTTTTGATTCTGTTATCATCATTTTCTACAGTATAGGGCTCATCATTATTATCATTTCTGTTATTTGTATTATCGCTTTCGGCCGGAGCTTCTTCAGTCTCAGCAAGTTCATCTTCCGGAATTAGTTTAATACGGCTTATATTTATATCTTCAACTGAAACTCTCTCCACCTCTTCTTCTGCGGTTAAATCAAAAAGCAGAAATTCTCCCTGGGCAGAAAAAACTACATTTCTAAAAGGGAAAGCACTAATAGATATTGATTCCCACTTAAATTCAGGATTTTCCTCATCTATTATTTCATTATTAACTGGATACTCTGCCGGGCAGGAGGGAAGCCAGAAATCAACATCTACTGTATCAGTTCTTCCCACGGATTCGTCCTGCCAGTATCCTTCAATATAATAACTATAGGTGTTTCCTTCCAGGATATCATTATCAGTCCACCAAAGTTGAAATCCTTCATCTTCATAGTCAACATTTCTAACTTCTTCAAATTCTCCCTGGTTGACACCCTTGAATATTTTATATTCTTCAGCCCCTCCAAATGCAGCCCAGGTAATTCTCACTTCATATTCAGTAAAACCGTCCCAGAATCTGGTAACAGCATATGCCTTAATCTGTTCATCAAATAATAAGTCCTGGGCATCAACGGTCAAAACAAAAGGGGATGCCAGAAAAAATATTAATAGCATGAAAATAGTATAAATAAAAAATATTAATGAATAATTATTTTTCTTTTTAGTAACCACAATAAATAATTCCTGTGTTAAATATAATTTTTATTAATCCCAATGTATTTTTATCTTCTTTAAACAGTATATGTTATACAGTATACTTATTATTTACTCTTTTGTCATTGTAACCCGCATTCTTTGTTTATATACTAAAAACTGATAACTGAAAACTAAAAACTTACTTTCACTTATTACGTCGCTTTTTACTCTATACCATTTTTGCATTCTTCCAATCTTCCATCCTTGCAAGCATTTATTCCTCTTAGTATTTAGCATATAAAGACTGTTATCAGTTTTTAGTTTTTAGTTTTTAGTTAAATATTCTAGGGTTTAATTGTATGAGATTGCTTCGTCACTTCGTTCCTCGCAATGACAGAGAAAGACAGTCGCTCGTTCTTGTCATTGCGAAAACTGAAATCTAAAAAGCTTCTTTCACCTATTCCCACTATATTCACGTGATACGTTATACGTTATACGGTATACGTAATACTATATAATACTTTTTTTATTTTACGTTTTTTCAGCCTTAAGTACCAAAAATATGCCGAGCATTAAGAAAAGCACATTAGGTATCCAGGCAGAAACGAAAGGATCTATCATGCCTCCACGTCCAAGTGAACGGCATAGAGAGTAGATAA
>CAZWUL010000072.1:0-5455 GCA_964636625.1 uncultured Atribacterota bacterium
ACCTTGTTTATTTGATTATTATTTTAATAAATTCATAGTTATAAGTCTAATGGAGCCTGCCCTTAACTACTGTTAAGAGGTAGGCGTGGCAATCTCATTCATTTATTCCAACAGTATTTCTTTATACGTTATACTATATACTCGATACTATATACTATTTTAATATTCAATCTTATGAGCTGTAATCAGGATAATGATTTCAGTTCTTTTCTTGGTACGATTGGTAAATTTAAATAATTCCCCGATTACCGGTATCTCACTCAAAATAGGTATTTTTCTAATAGTCTCAATTTCTTCTGATGTTATCAGTCCACCAATTACATTTGTTATACCTAAAGGTGAGCGAATAATCGCCTGTTCCTGCCTTGAATTAATTACCGGATAACCCATAATTAATTCAGAGCCAAGTGATTCTACCTTGATATCACAATCCATCGTTATATAATCATCCATACTAAGCCTTGGAGTAATAGTCATATTTAAACCAACATCCAGATATCTTATGGTTTCAATCCCTTCCTCGGTACGTTCTCGAATAGGAATTTTGGAACCAGACAATATTATCGCTTCTTTTCCATCCAGGGTCAGTATCTTTGGATTTGATAAAATATTAGTCTCTCCTTCTCTGACCAAAGCATCTAATCTAGCCTGGAATAATCCCCGGCGTTCAAAAGAACCGCCCAGGGTAATTTCTCCAAAGGTAATCTGCCCCTCAACCCTATTACCGGAAGTATCAGTACCGGCACTCCATGATATACCCAGATCCTTTTCTTTATCTAAAGCAATTTCCACAATCTTTGATTCAATCATTATCTGGGGTGCGCGCTTATCCAGCCCTTCAATCATAACTCGTGCGTTTTCAATTTCTTCCTGATTTCCCTTGACAATAATTTCATTTTGCCTGCTATCTACAATAATTCTATCTTCATCCGGAATAAATATTTTAAGCATATTTCGTATAGCTTCTACTTCCTCAGCAAAAATAGCATTATCAATCTTAAAGGTCCTGGTAATTAAGCTGGCATCTATTTCTGCAATAAGCTCTTCTGCTTTTGCCACTGTTTCAGGAGTACCTTCTACAATCATATTGTTTAACCGGTTATCGGTAGTTATTCTTAATTGTCCTTCTTCACCAAAATAACTGTCCAAAACATTTTTAACATTTTCGGCACCAGCATTTTCAAGATGAACTATTCTGGTAATTCTCACCCGGTAAGTATCAATAACCTCAGGTGTTCCAAACACTAAAGCATTGCCAACCTGGGTATAGCTAAGTCTTTTTAGGCGGGTTATCCAATCTAATGCTTCTTTAAAAGTAGCATCCCTAATATTAAGGGTAATATTGCCGGTAACTGAGTCATCAGCTACAATATTTACACCGCTAAGCATTGATAATGTACGGATAGCATCCACAACTTCGGCTTCTTTCAAATTTAAAGTAATAGGAACATCGACCTGGTCAACCAAAGAAGGAACATAGGCTTCCCGCTGCTCCTGTATTTTCTTTATTTCATCAGCAGCAATTGGTTCAACTGTATATATCTGCTCTTCAGGAGAATAAAATTCTTTATAATCATAGACATTTATTTGCAGAAGCTGGCCCGTAGTATCCAGCGCCATGTCATAATCTACTTTTTGAAATAAATCAATCACAAAACGTACTTTGTCTTCGTCTATTTGTCCACATCTCACCTGTTTGACAGAGCCCATATTTAAAAATAATGTATTCTTCACTAATTCTTGTATATTATAATCTGCCTGGGAAACATCAATAACAATTCGCTCCGGGTCTCCAATATAGGTTGATTCATAATGCTGAATTGGGGCATCTGCTTTAATGGTAACCCTGGTGAAATTCGGAACTTTCCGATACCAGATATTGGTAATAGTAATGTTATTCTGGGCAAAGCAAATATCTGCTATACTAAATAATATTAATAAAATTAAAAATATTAAAACCTGGATTTTCAGCAATCCATTGAATGTTTTTAGCATTTCAGTTTTCTTATTTCTACCCGTCTTTTTTGCTATTTTATCCTTCATTGGTCGCTTCCCCACCTCCTAAATTCAAAGAAATCTCGAAACCGTTAATATCAATAATAACCTTCTCATCCATAATCGATTTAATCAAATATCTATCTAAAATAATATCATTTTCCTTAACAATATAGGTTTCATTGTCAATCTCCAAAATAGCAAGCTTATTTTCCCCCGCTGAAATCAAACCTGTGAATTTGCTGTTAGGAGGTAATTCCGGTTGAACAAAACGTCGAACTGCTTCTTCAGAAGATAGCTCTTTATCAATTTCTGCTTGCTCATCTTCCAGATATACCGAACTCACCACTCGCTGGAAAGGATTACGGACAACCGGCATTTCATAAGGTTCATAGGTGTAAACTTTTGTCTGGTAACTTTCATGTCTTTGTCTGATTTCTTTTTCAAATGGTGACATTTCTTCTTCCTCTCTGGCATTTTCAGCATCAGAAACAGAAACATCACTATCCTGCGTACTGGTACGTGGTGCAGGCGTAGATGGACTAACTGCTGTAGTGGGAACCTGCTGTTCCCCTCCAAAAGGGTTAAGGGCAGATAAGGATGTTATAATATCTGGCTTAAACCAGTAAACTGCCGTTACAGCACCTAATAGAATAACTATTACTAATAATATACGATTTAACTTACTCAATTTACTGAGTTCCTTTCGTTAACACATAGGTAAACATATTCATAGTAACATTGACATTTCCTTCCTCACCAGTCGGATTAAGTCTTAAGTCTTTCACGTCTACGATTCTGGGAAAATTTTCCAACCTATCTAAAAATTTTATTATTTCAAAATAATTAGCAGTATAAGTTAGATTAATCGGCAAACGTGCATAAATAGCCTCTCTCTCCTGTGCTAAATTCTGTGGTGAAAAATTGGTAAAGTCAATATTGAATTCATCCATTGTTTCCTGTAAAAGTACCAGGAAATCAGGAATATCTTTTTCCTTCGGTAATAATACCTCAATAAACTCCAATCTTTCAGTGAGTTCCTGATATTCCAGTCTTAAATCATCAAGGCGGGCGGCAATCCTCCTACCTTCCGCAATTTTGCTGTTTAGGGTAGTTATTTGCTGCTCTAAATTGTCAATTCTCTCTTTTCTAGGCTGATAAATAAAGGAATAATTAAGATAGACAAATGCAATAAGAAAAACTACAAATATTATTATTTTCATTCGTTTATTTAATTTCAAAATATTCTCCTCTATTTACCCTGTACAGTTCTTGTTTCTTCCGGCATCCGATAAGGTATGAAAACACCGGAAAGCTGGAAATTAACCGTATCAACATTTCTGTCAGACTCCGGGATTCTGGTGCTCTGTTTTCGAATATATTGCAGTTCTATTGCTTCCAATCGCTCATGGTCTTTCAAGGTATTCATATATTGGGCAACAAGATAATTATTAAAAGTATTGGCGGAAAAACTAAAGGTCTGGTTAGCATTAATACTTAAATTTGCTAACCATACTTCAGGTAGAGCAGTCTCGCTAAAATCGCCTAACACCCTGGTCAGGCGTGATTGGTTTTTAATTAGATTTTCAATAACATCTACACGCTCTGCTAATTCTGCCTTATCTCTCTCCAGGTTTCTTACTTCCTGGATAACTTTTTCGATAGCTGCAAGCTGTACTTCCAGGTTCTGGACTTCATTTTCCCTGGTAAATATTTTATTCTCAAGGCTAAAATACATATAACCTGAAGCAGCAAATAATAGAATAATAAAGACTGTTAAAAATATTCTACCAAGATTAAACTTCTCTTTTTCTCTATATTCTTCCGGAAGAAGGTTAATATCCCGAATTATATTTTTATTTTTAGCCATAAACTAAATCTTACCTTTCTCTTTTTGCCAGGCCAATAGCGGTAGCAAGGCAACGCTTATATTTATCAAGGTTTTCCATATTGACATTACCCTCATTAACTGCAATTCCTTTAAGCGGATTTGCCATTACTACTGTTATTCCAAACTGCTGTTTAAACATCTGTCCAATATTGGGCATGGCTGCCATTCCACCGGTTAAAATTATTCTCTGGTAAGCAACTTTTTGATATTGTGTTTTGTAATAGTTCAGGGATTTTCTTATTTCATTAAATATATCATTAACACCGCTTCTAACGAGCTGTTCAACCTTCTCCTTGTTGGGAATCTCATCTTCTGGCGATTCCTCAGTTTTTTCTTCTGCCTTTGTGGCCGGTGCTTCTTCATCTTCTATCTTATTCTTATCTTCAGACTGTACTGGAAGAGGGAGAATTACCCTGCGTTTTAATCTTTCTGCCTCATCAAAAGATATTTCTAACTCCTTCTCCAATAGCCGGTTTATGTCATTCCCACCTTTTAAAATAGTACGGGTAAATTTTAGCCTGTCTCCTTCAATTAAAGTGATTTCGGTAGTACTTGCACCCATCGAAATTATTACATCCATTTGATTAATATCTTCATCGTTGAAAGAAACTGGTGTCAGGTAATTTTCAAAGGTACGTATTTGAGCATTTGATACAATGTCTACTACTTTAGGCAGTATTTTCACATTTCTTAAAACAGCAACCTGCTGGTTTACAATGCTTTTGGGAGCAGCTACCAGCAGCACTTTCATCATCTTGTTGCCTTCTTTTTCTTCTAATTCTTCTATTTTTTTGGCATCCAACAAAGATTCCTTTAAATCGTAAGGAACATACTTGGGTGCCTCCCATTGTAAGCCATCAATAAGCTCTTTTTCGTTCATTATAGGAGTTGTTATTTCCCGAACGATAACTTTTTGCCCGGTAATAGCAATAATTCCTTTTTTTTCGCGTATTCCCTTCTTCCTGAGCATCTTTTCCAATGCACGGGTTACAGAGTCCACATCTTTTATTTCGCCATGGACAACACTATCAGGAGGTGTCAGCACTATGCCAAAATTATCCAAACGAAAACCATTACCGGTTCTGCTAAGCTGCACTGCCTTGATTGAACGGGCACCAAAGTCTATTGCTAACATTTTTGCTCCTTATAAAATCGTATATCGTATTACGTATACCGTATATCGTTTAAAATATCGTTATCAGTTTTTTGTTTTTAGTTTATAGTTAAATAAAATATAAAATAATTATAAAGCACAAACTTCCAATTCTCTAAATCCAACAAATTTATTTAATTCTGCGATATCTGTTTCTTCTAAACACATGTCGATAACTTCAGAGATATTTTTTAAAGCCTCATCGATATTTTCTCCATAGGAATGACATCCCTTGAATAATGGACAGCTTACGATATAATAACCATCTTCGTCAATCTCAATGATAATAGGAAGATGGTATTTTTCTATCTTCTTTTTTCTTTCCATTAGTATTACTCCAAGAAATATCGTATAACGTATTACGTATAGCGTATAAAGTTTAAAATATCGTTATCATTTTTTAGTTTTCAGTTTAC
>CAZWUL010000073.1:0-5442 GCA_964636625.1 uncultured Atribacterota bacterium
ACTTGGACAACCCTTCGGGTTGCCCACACTCTCCACAATACTACTACTATTTTTTTATTTTAAAAGAACTAAATAGCAACCAAAATCGTATACGCTGCCAGTAATTTAAAAAATGATATTTATACTAGTTTTTAATATCATAGTTGAGAAATATTTTCTTTGACAAATTTCATTTGATTTATCAAATTAATAGTAATGAATTTAAAAAAAGTAAAAACCTTTAAAATATATTTTATTAAAAATCAAAATATGCAAAGGAGAAAAGGATGGACTTTTTAAATATTGGTAACATCACTGAATCTTTGGGTTTATTGCTAGATGTATATAACTTTCTTTATATGATAATCGGAATTTCACTTGGCATAATTGCGGGAGCAACACCAGGTATAAATTCAGGTATAATTGTTGGAATTTTATTGCCAACTACTTATTTTATGGAAACCACTCATTCAATCATGTTTTTAACATCTTTATATTCAGGAACAATATTTGCCGGAGGTATTACAGCAACTCTTATAAATATTCCCGGTACTGCTGCTGGGTTTGTTTCAACCTTTGACGGATACCCCTTAACACAAAAAGGAAAAGGAGCCGAAGCCTTGGGGATTGTTCTAGGAGCTTCAGTTTTTGGTGGACTTTTTGGATACATAGCTCTTTTATTTTTCTTGCCTATAATAAGTTTAATAGTTCTTAAGTTTGGACCTCCAGAACTGTTGCTCATTGTATTTTATGCTTTTATTATTATTGGATTAATAAAAGAATCATTTGAAAAAAGTTTGATAGCCGGACTTGCTGGATTGTTGATTGGTACAGTTGGAACGACAATATTTGGGGTTCCCAGGGGAATATTTGGGCATTATGCTTATTTAGAAGGGATTCCAACAATACCAGTTTTGATTGGTTTAGTTGCTTTCAGTGAAATGATTTCTCTGATTAGTAAAGATTATATTACTGGAAAGACTGCGATTGTTAAGGTTGATATAAGACCAATGATTAAGGGAATTTTATATCCCATAAAAACTTTTAAAATGTTATGGGTGACTATTCAATCATCATTTGTAGGTTTTTTAGTAGGCGCGGTTCCTGCTGCAGGCTCTGCAGTAGCTTCGTTTACTGCATATGGTGCTGCACAAAGAAGTTCTAAAAATCCAGAATTGTACGGGAAAGGTTCGATGGAAGGATTAACAGTTGCTTCTACTGCCAATAACGCATCAGAAGGGGGTTCTATAGGTACATTAATGACATTTGGTATACCCGGTAGTCCCACTGCGGCATTTATAATGATAGCATTTACCGCTCATGGGATATTTCCAGGACCCTTTTTATTAAAAGAAAATATTAATATGGCATATTTTGTTATTAATGGTAATATTATTCAACAAATACTCATGTTGTTGTTAGGGCTTGTATTTATTTATTATTTTATACGTTTAATACTTGTCCCTACAAAGATTATAGTAGTTATGATAAGCATTTTAATTATTGTGGGCACACTTTCTATAAGAGGCATTTCTTCAGATTTATTTATAATGTGGGTTTTCGGGATAATTGGTTTTTATATGCGAAAACTAAACTACCCTATTATTTCTTTATTTTTAGGATTCCTTCTTTCCCGTATGTTAGAAGGAGAATTTACACGAACTGTACTCCTTTATTCAAGAGATTGGACATTATTATTAAGTAGGCCTTTGTTTGTATTCTTACTATCAGTCACATTGCTAACCGTATTATTGCCATTTATTAAAAAAAATAAAATTATTAAGAAGATAAACTGAAAACATTAATATAAAATAATGAGGTTAATTATGAAGATAAAAATAGATCATAGTATTTTAAATGATTATGTGAATAATTTACTATTAAAAGCAAATATTCCTTCTCAACACGCAAAAATAATGACAGATGTTTTACTGTATGCTAATTTGACAGGTAAAGAATCTCACGGAATAACAAGACTAATCATGTATCTTGATAGATTAAGAAACAATATGATTAATCCTAATCCAATTATTAGAATTTTCAAGGAAAATGGTCCAAGTGTAATGATGGATGGTGATAATGGTTTTGGGCCAATTGTCGGGCATTACTCAATGAAAGAAGCAATTGGTAGATCTAGAAAATATGGAGTTAGTCTGGTAACAGTTAATAATAGCAACCATATGGGCTCATTGGGCTATTTTAGTAAACAGGCGATTGATCAAAATGTTATTGGAATGGTAATCCAGAATACAACACCAAATATGGCTCCATGGGGAGGAATAAATCCAACAGTTGGGAATAATCCATTTTCTATAGGAATTCCTTCCGGAGATGAAATTCCTATTATTTTGGACTTTGCATGCAGTACAGTTGCTAAAGGGAAGATAAGAATTGCTGCTGAAACAAATAAAAAAATTGACCCCTCGTGGGCCCTTGATGCTACTGGCAAACCAACCATTGATCCCAAAGAAGCATTAAAAGGTGTTGTATTACCATTTGGAGAGCATAAGGGGTATGGATTAGCAGTCGTATTTGGGATACTTGCAGGTATTTTATCGAATGCAGATTATGGAAAGCATGTAACATCTTTATTTGATCATTCTCAGCTTTGTGGTGTAGGCCATTTTTTTTTAGCAATTGACCCAGAATACTTTGTTGGTATCAATAATTTCAAAAATAATGTTGATAGTTATATTAGATTTATTAAAAGTTCTAAATTAAAATGCAAAAATGAAGAAGTATGTATGCCAGGAGCCCGTTCATTACAATATTTAAAAAACCAATTAAGTAGTGGAATAAAGATAGAATCAGTTACTTTAAAAAAAATAGAGAAGTTAGCAGAACAATTTGGAATTCAAGATAGGCTAATTAAGTAAATAAGCCTAATTTATAAATGTATTTTAAGCTTATATAAAAAAGAAAGATTGATAATTGAATATATAACATTACGTGAATTACGTAATTACATATTTTATAAGAAAATACCAGATTATAATCATTTCTATTTAATAGAACCAGTATCTATTTCAATCCTAAAGCGTGGTTAGGAAGAAAAGCGAATTGATAACTTAATAAATGCCTTGCAAAGACTAACCTAATATTGTATTTCTTTATATTTTTTGATTAGGGACTTATATAATTAATGTATTGGAAGCTTAGATGGTTTAACTAATTTAACTTATTATTTTGAGCAACTTAAACAAGAGGCATAATAATGTTTGAATTGGAATATTTTGTAAGATTATAGAGAACACAATTATAATATAAAATATAATAATAAGGCTTGACATATGATAAATTACTAAATTTTTTCATACAAGAGGGGAGTAGGTATTATAATTGAGTATTTATTAATCCTTGAAGCATCCTGAGTAAAATATACTTGTCTAATTATTGATTAATAAATAGTGTTCATAATGATTCAAGTAATAGAAGTTAGTAGTGTTATAAAAAATAAAGTAATTTTAAAAGGTAATTATATTAAATAAAACAGGAGAGAAAATAACATGGTAGAAACAAAAATATTAGCAGCTACTGGTATGTTAGGACAAGGGTTTTTAGAAGATTCTTTGAATAGAGCAATGAAAAAAAAACCAGATGTTATTGGGTGTGATGCAGGTAGTACTGACGCTGGCCCTTATTATCTTGCAACAGGTAAAATGAGATCTTCAAAAGTAGCCGTAAAGAGGGATCTGAAATTGATATTAAAAGCGGGAGTTAGTGCAAATATTCCTATCATTGTTGGTTCTGCTGGGTACGGTGGAGCGAATCCGCATTTAAGACAAGTAAAAGAAATTGTTGAAGAAATTGCAAAAGAAGAAGGGATGCATTTTAAATTAGCATTAATTGAATCTGAATTACAAAAAGAATACTTGAAAGATGCTTTTAAAAAGGGTAAAATTACTCCTTTGAATCCAGCTCCAGAGTTTAATAATGATATAATTGACCGTGCTAATAGGTTTGTTGCGATGATGGGAATTGAGCCATACATTGAGTCTTTAAAAAAAGGTGCGCAAGTAATAATTGGTGGTCGTTCCAGTGATGCTTCAATATATGCAGCGTTGCCAATTATGAGAGGTTGTAGCGAGGGATTAGCATGGCATGCTGCAAAAATCCTAGAATGCGGTTCTGCTTCTGCAGAAAAACGTTTGTACATAGACTCTATGTTTGCAACTATTTATGATGATTATTTTGTTGTGGGACCCCCTAATCCTGAAATGAGGTGTACTCCCCAGAGTGTTGCTGCTCATTCGTTATATGAAAATAGTAATCCAATTTTTCTTATAGAGCCATCTGGAATATTGGATATTTCCCAGACTGTATATGAGCCTTACAATCAAAGAGAAGTTATAATAAAAGGTAGTATAATGCGAAACACAAAAGATTATACTGTGAAAATAGAAGGCGCTGAACTTGCTGGCTATCGTTATATTTCAATTGGTGGCATCAGGGACCCTTTAATTATAAAAAATATTGATAATTTTTTGGAAGGTGCTTCAAGGGTAATTGAGAAGAAAATTAATGACAGCCTGAATTTACAACCACAGAGTGATTATTCGCTTAGATTGAGAGTATATGGGAAAAATGGTTGTTTAGGCGAATTAGAATACCAAAAAAATATTAATGGACACGAATTAGGGATCGTTATCGATATAGTAGCTAATACAAGGGAAAAGGCAAATGATATTGGCCCAATTGCGTGGCATACATTATTACATCACCCAATTCCTGAATGGAGCGGTAGTATTTCCAGTATCGCCTATCCTTTTTCACCGCCAGGATTTGATGCAGGACCGGTATATCGTTTTTGTGTTAATCATGTTTTACACTTAGAAGATCCTCTAGATGTGTTTCCCATAAGTATAGAAGATTTATAATAATATTTTTGCTGAGGATAATTTTGACGGAAAGCATATATAAGTAAAAAGTAAAAAATAATAAATTAGGAATATATAGAAACATATTTTCCTTGAATGGTTATATGATAATGAATATTTGAAAAATAAGAATAAATATAAAATATTTTAAATAAATAATAGAAAATACTAAGAAAGAAACGGAGGTTTTTAATAAACAATGAAATTATGGGAATTATCAAAATTAATTAGATCAAAAAATGCAGGCCCTTTTACTATTACTATTGATATTATGTTTGATTATAAAGATAAGTACCAACAAGTTAAAAAATCAAAAACAATAAATGTTTCAAAAATAGCTGAAATATATCAGTTGAAGCCCGAAGATATTTCATTAATTGAATATGACAATGCTTGGGCGATTAAAATATCTTTTCCAAGGAAAAATTTTAGTGGAGATGTTAATGATACAGATGTTTATGGTGGACAATTTTATAGTCCTTTAGTAGATATTGATATTAATACACCTTAAAATATTAAATTAGGTAAAATTGTATTAATTTCAAGTAGTGTTAAAACTTTAGACTAAATTAACTTAAAAAATGGG
>CAZWUL010000074.1:0-5192 GCA_964636625.1 uncultured Atribacterota bacterium
TAATAGAGGATGATAGTATAGGATATATTCGCATTTCAACTTTTAATGCTAATACCGGGCCAGAATTGAAATTAGTGTTAGATAATTTTGAAAAAATTCAACTGGATGGAATTATCGTTGATTTGAGAAACAATCCTGGTGGCCTTTTAGAATCAGCAATCGAGGTTGCCAGTCATTTTATTAAAGAAGGTGACATTGTTAAGATAAAAGGTAGAAATAATATAACACGGACTTTTAACTCTTATGGTAATCAATATCCGGAATGGCCTTTAATACTATTGGTCAATATTGGAAGTGCCAGTGCTTCTGAAATTGTTGCTGGTGCAATACAGGATTCAGAAAGAGGAGTTGTAGTGGGAGAAAATACTTTTGGGAAAGGATTGGTTCAGCAGGTATACACATTATCAGATGATTCTGCAGTAACTGTTTCCACTTCTGAATATTACACTCCTAATGACAGGGTAATTAACAATATTGGCATTGAACCGGATATTGTTGTACCAATTGAAAAAGCTCTGGAAGCTGATAATCAACTTGATGCCGCAATAGATATATTGTTAAACAGTGTTTCCTTAAGTAGAAATTAGACGAGATAAAAGATGAATAAAAAAATATGGAATTATACTTTTTCAATGCTGCTTTCAGTAATTCTCTTGCTATTATTAGGAATATTTATCCATTTAGATGATAATAAGGTGAATGGGAAAATGGCAGGACCTGGTGTTGTATCTGAAGAACCAGGTCTACAGAAAGAAAGTATTCAAGATAAAGAAATACCTTTCTTATATGAAATATATGATGCGCAAGATGAAGAATGGCAATTATTTCATAAGTTTATTCAGGGTAGGAAAAGAGATGTGGTTGATAAACCCAAAATTGCAATTATCATTGATGATTTAGGATATCAAAAAGATATTGCCGAAAGGATTTTGAACCTAAATTTCCCTGTTACAATCTCTGTCTTGCCATTTCTTTCTCATTCGCAATTAGTTGCCCAAATGGGTAAAGAGAAAGGAATAACTGTATTATTGCATTTACCTATGGAACCACATAACTCCAATGTTAATCCCGGATATGGTGCAATTTTTTCAACCATGGATGAACAAGAGATTAGAAATAAAATTTCATCTAACCTTCTTAACCTCCCGAATTTAGATGGAATTAATAACCATATGGGCTCAAAAGTGACCGAAAATGAAGATATCATGAAAATCGTATTAAGCGAAATCAAGAAGAGAGATATGTTTTTTGTAGATAGCATGACCAGCCCTGATTCAGTTGGATATAAATTGAGTAAAGAAATGGGTATTAGAACTGCTTATCGTTCAGTATTTTTGGACAATGAACAGGATATAGATTATATACGGAATCAGGTTAAACTATTGAAAGATTATGCCATAAGAAACGGTAGTGCTATTGCAATTGGTCATCCATATTGTAACACTATTGATGTTTTAAATGAATTGGATATTTTGTTGCAATCAGAAGGAATAGAAATTGTTAGATTAGAGGAATTATTAGAATAAAAAATATAAGATTTGGTTTAATATTGAAATTATCTTGGAGGAAACATGGAAAGCAGTAAAAAAAATATCAGGGTAAGATTTGCCCCCAGCCCTACTGGATATCTGCATATTGGGGGAGCAAGAACGGCTTTGTTTAATTGGCTTTATGCCAGGCACTATAGTGGTAAATTCATCTTAAGAATAGAAGATACTGATAAATTAAGGTCAACACCAGAGGCTGTTAAAGCTATTCTGGACGGGATGAAGTGGCTGGGGCTGGATTGGGATGAAGGCCCGGAAAGTGATGGTGAATACGGGCCTTATTATCAAATGCAAAGACTCGATATTTATAGACAATATATGGAAAAACTTTTAGCAGACGGGAAAGCATATCAATGTTATTGCACTGCTGAAGAATTAGAAGAACGGAGAAAAAAACAACTAGCTGATGGCGGCAATGCCTTATATGACAGAAAATGCTTACATTTGAGTGATTCAGAAAAAAAGAGATTCGAAATTGAGGGAAGAAAACCAACAGTAAGGTTAAAAATGCCAGGAAATCAAATTATTGTTGATGATTTAATTAAAGGTAGAATGGAATTTGACAGTAAACTGCTTACTGATTATGTTATTGTCAAATCAGATGGAATTCCAACATATAATTTTGCGGTAGTTATTGATGATATTTTAATGAAAATATCATTAGTTATGCGAGGCGATGACCATATTTCAAATACTCCTAAACAAATTGTTATTTACCAGGCGCTAGGAATTCCTGCTCCTGATTTTGCTCATATACCAATGATAATGGGTCCGGATAATACCCGTTTAAGTAAGCGTCATGGTGCAACATCGGTTATGGAGTATAAAAAAATGGGATTTTTGCCTGAAGCACTTGTTAATTATATTGCTCATTTAGGGTGGTCATCAGGTACTAATCAGGAATTATTTTCAATTAATGAATTAATTAAAGGATTTACCCTGGATAAGGTATCCAGTCATTCAGCAATATTTGATATGGAAAAGTTAAATTGGTTTAACGGTGAATACTTAAAAGTTATGCCTGAAGAAAAATATGTTAAAATGCTATTACCATATTTACAGGAATCTGGTTTAATAGGCACTTCTGTAAATGATGAACAATTTAACTGGCTCAAAAAAGTAGTGTCTCTAATGAAAAGTAGAGTAAGAAATTTCAGGCAATTTATAGAATATGCAGATTATTTTTTCACAGACAATTTTAAAATTGAAGCTGATTCGAAAAAAGTGCTTGAGCAAGAAGGTGTTAAAGAAACACTAAATGAGCTGGCAAAGAGGTTAGAAGGTTTAGCAGAATGGTCAGAAGAGAGCATTGAACAGGCAGTTAGAGATATTGCTAATGAAATGAATTTGAAGGGTAAGCAAATTATTCATCCTACCAGAGTTTCCCTTTCAGGTAAAAAAATAGGTCCAAGTTTGTTTGCATTAATGGAAGTGTTGGGGAAAGAGATAAACGTTCAACGTTTAGAGCAGACAGCAAAGCTATTAAAATAGAAAAATAAACGAAAAATGAAAAAATAATAAATATTATTTGAATAAATGTTTGACCTATGAGAAATATGTTGTAAAATATTAGTGTTGATGTATAAGGATTGAGGGATCGTCTAGTGGTAGGACACCAGACTCTGGATCTGGGAGCGGTGGTTCGACCCCACCTCCCTCAGCCATATTTTTAAAAGACCTCTTTGTAAAAAGAGGTCTTTTAATTTTACAACAAAAGCTTCTACAAGAATTGTATATCTAAACTTATAAAATAATAAATAGAGTATAATGAAATAAATTATTTGATATTCAGTTATTTAAAGTGCTATAATAAAACATCTGCAAAAGCATTGTTCAATATCCATTATTGATATGGTTTTGGTTTTAGCTTCAGCATATTTTATATTATTTAATTAATTTATAAATGTAAGAATTGCTGCTTAATTTGGAAATATGATAAAAGATTTTATTCATGGAAGGATATCTCTAAAATTGACAAAAGATTATAAAAACGCCTCTCTGGCAAAACAAATAAACCAGGAAGCTACAGTTTTTGACGGGCATTGCGATACTATTTTAAGTATAATTAACAAAGGCAGAAGTTTAAGTGAAAAAACCAATACTTACCATCTCGACATCCCCAGGATGAAAGAAGGTGGAGTAAATATACAGTTTTTTGCTGCTTTTATTGAAGAATTATATAAGCCAAACACTTCATTAAAAAGGACATTACAACTAATTGATTGTATTTATCAGCAGGTTGAAAAAAACAAGGAAGACATTTCTATAGCTGTTAATTATGAACAGATAAAAAATACCATTAGCTCTGGCAAGATTGCTGCCATTCTATCTATTGAAGGAGGAGAAGCCTTAGAAGGCGATCTGGGAGTATTGAGGATGCTATACAGATTAAGAGTCAGGCTTTTGACTCTTACCTGGAATCAAAGGAATCAGATTGCCGATGGAATGGGAGAATCTCGCACCAGCAGTGGCTTGACTGAATTTGGGTTAAAAGTTATAGATGAAATGAATAAATTAGGAATGCTTATCGATGTGTCCCATTTATCTGAAGCAAGTTTTTGGGATGTTATTAAAAGAAGCAAATCTCCCATTGTTGCTTCTCATTCCAATTGTTATGCACTTTGTCCCCATTTAAGGAATTTAAAAGATGAGCAAATAAGGGCTCTGGCTGAAAAAGGTGGCATTATAGGAGTTACCTTTGTGTCTGATTTTTTAACTGATAAAAATAGAGAATCTACCATAAATGATGTAATAAAACATATTGATTACCTGGTACAAAAAGTTGGTTCTGACTATGTCGGATTAGGTTCTGATTTTGATGGGACCAGAATACTACCTATAGGCTTGGAGGGAGTTGACAAGATTCCCAGTATCACTGAAGGGCTGTTAAATAAAGGCTATAAAACAAAAGACATTAAAAAAATATTAGGGGAAAATTGGCTTAGAGTATTTAGGGAGGTAGTAGGATAAAATTTTTTGCTTTAAAACCTACTTCAAATTAGAAAAGACTATAGCTTGAAGTTTTTAAAAACTTCTGATACACTATTGAAGCGCAAAAAATTTTTATATATTTGATTTGTTAAATATTGGACTGTTGTGTTTTTATAATAAATTCAGTAAAATAATGTTGGCAAAAAAGTAAAAATATGGCGCAATCGAATAGTGGTTAATTCAGCTGGCTCTCAATCAGCAAACGGGGGTTCAATTCCCCCTTGCGCCACCATATTATATTTTTAAATAGCAACAAATATATTATGCTAAAAAGAGCAGGTTTTCCTGCTCTTTTTAGCATAATGACAAAAAGGTTACAAATATGAAAGAAATAAACACAAAAATAATAAAAATTGACTCAGATAACATTGACATGGAAAAGTTACAGGAAGCCGGGCAGGCAATACGAGAAGGAAAATTAGTGGCATTTCCCACTGAAACAGTATATGGATTAGGTGCTGATGCCTTAAATATAGAAGCAATTAAAAAGATATTTATAGCGAAAGACAGACCTTTGTATGATCCCTTAATTGTGCATATAAGTTGTTTGGAGGAGATTACAGATTTGGTAATAAAATTGCCACCAATAGCAAGGGATTTAGCTGATAATTTTTGGCCTGGACCTTTGACTATGGTCATAAAAAAGAGTAAAAA
>CAZWUL010000075.1:0-5143 GCA_964636625.1 uncultured Atribacterota bacterium
TTGCTTTTTAGAGAATGTTCATAAAGCTGATTTTTTACAAAAATAATGGAGAATATAAGAGAAAGAACAACTGAAAAAATAAAATTAAAACCAGATAACATACTTCTTTCGATTTATTATTGCCTGTTTGATTTTTTTGGACCATTACACTGGTGGCCAGCAGATGAAGAATTGGAAGTTATGATAGGGGCAATCTTAACCCAGAATACCAACTGGCAAAATGTTAGTAAAGCTATAAAAAATATTAAAGAAAATAACCTGTTACATGCAAAGACTCTTTTCGAAATCGATGAAGAATATCTCGCCAGGTTAATTAAATCCTGTGGCTATTATAATCTGAAGGCAAAACGGCTTAAAAATTTTATAGCTTTTTTCTTTAAAAAATACGATGGTTCAACTAAAAAAATGTTTGAAAAGGATTGCTGGTTACTAAGAGAAGAATTACTGGGCATCAACGGAATTGGGCCTGAAACTGCTGATAGTATTTTATTGTATGCAGGAGAAAAACCTGTTTTTGTAGTAGATGCCTATACTAAAAGGATTTTCCAACGTCATAAGCTTATCTCCAAGAAGGATAGGTATGAACAGGTACAGCGCTATTTTATGGAGCGATTGCCATTGGAAGAGCAATTATATAATGAATTTCATGCCCAAATTGTAATGGTTGGCAAAAAATATTGCAGGCGAAATAATCCAAATTGCCAGGACTGTCCATTATCTGAATATTTTTAATATAAAAGTTCAGTTTTTTCAATTTGCGCATTTGACTGTAATTAGATAAAATGAATAACAAAATAATGTTTGATTAAAAAAAGCTGATTTGTCTATAAATATTTTAAAATATTTTTATCAAAATACAGGAGTATCAAAAAGTATTTATCAATGAATGAAAAACAATTCCAGAGAGAAATACTTGATACAGAAGATTTAAATTTTTCCCCTTTTGCCACAAAAAACTCTGCTGCCTGGCGGAAGGTGCCTGTTTATCATCCTTTGAGAGGGCCTTTTGCCAGGGATAGAGACCATATATTATATTCCGGTTCGTTCAGGCGCTACATCGGGAAAACCCAGGTAATCTATAATGCTGCCAGCTTTGATGAACAGCTGGCAAATCGCAGTATCCATACATTACAGGTTTCTCAAATTGCCCGCTCTATTGGCAAAATTTTGAGGTTAAACCTGGATTTGATTGAAGCAATTGCCCTGGGACATGACTTAGGACATGCTCCCTTTGGGCATGATGGTGAAAGAATTTTGCAGGATATATGCAGACAATATAGCTTAAGTCTATTCTTCCATAATATACATAGTCTAAGGGTGGTTGAACGTCTTTCTGATGCCAACAGGGGAATGGATTTAACCTTTCAGGTTAGAGATGGGATTATATCCCATGACGGTGAAGTCAATGAAATTGTAGTAAGGCCTGATATAAGCAAAACTGAAAAAGATATTCAGAATTATATGAGAGGCAAGCAAAATGGAGAAGAGGTAACCATTTCCCCATCTACTTTGGAAGGTTGCCTGGTACGAATAACTGATTCAATATCTTATATTGGACAGGATTTTGAAGATGCAGTTCGAATAGGCCTGGTAAAAAAAAATGATTTACCCGATGACATAAGAGAAGCACTTGGGGAGAATAATAGCGAGATTATTAATAGCCTGGTTCGTGATGTTATCAAGCACTCCTATGGGAAAAATGAGATAAGTTACTCCAAAGAAGTTGCCAGGAATGTTTTTCAATTAAAAACATTTAACCTGAAACGCATTTATGAAAATCAATCACTGAAAAAGGAACGAAATAAAATCAGAAAGGCGTTTTTCTTTCTTTTTGAGCATTTTGTAGAGGATATAAAGGGGAAAAAGAATGATTCGATAGTATTCCAGGAATGGATTTTCAATAGGGGAGAAGATAATGGCAAAAAATATCTTAATGATTATTCTCCACCGGAGATTGTAGTGGATTATTTAGCGTCAATGACTGATCGCTATTTCCTGAATGCCTATCGTTCATTAACAAAATAGCACTTGCTCCTTCCCCCTCAAGGGGGAGGAAATGAGAGAAGATTATCAATTATAAAATAAAGTTTTTAGATATTTGTATAGTACAAATAGTACAAATATATAAAGTTTTAATTATTTTTAAAAATTGTAATTACTAAAATTAATGTCAAAAACTTTTTATTAAAATAGCTGTTTTAAAGTAGCTTTATGTTATAATTATGGCAAAGTTTTATAAGGAGTCAGTTTATTGTCAATAAAGAGATATAGCACATTCTGCAAGCACCGCATCCAAAAGAAGAAAAAAAATGTAAAATTAAAAAGTAAATATCCAGCTCTTAATAAAGGATTGATTGGTTTTTTGGGTTTGCTGGTAGTGGCAGCAGCAGGATTAAGTATTTTATTTAATCTTCCGTTTATGTCATTAGGCCTGGAAGAACGAGATGATAGTAAATCTCGAGTTTCCGAAACAGAAATAGAGCAAAGCATGGATATTGAAGATGAAACTTTAACAACAGCTGCTAGTGAACAAGGCAAAGATGAAAGTCTGGTTCAGACAACATCTCAAAACAATGAACCACTCCAGGGATTAGATGCTATTCAGAATGAATTAGAACAAATTGCTCTCCAAAAAGAACAACCTGATAAGGCCGAATTAATTCTCAGGTACCAGCAACCCTGTCCGGAGTCAATGGATAATGTAAGAAGAGTTTCGGGAACTTTACATGCAGGAGAGACTCTCTATCAGCATCTGGTCAAATATGGAATCTCTCCGGTAGAGATTTTACGCTTACAGGAAAAAGCGTATTCGGTAGTTGATATAAGTAACTTAAATGCAGGTACAAAATTTGCCATTCATTATAACGATGAAGGAAGTATTGTCCAATTTGACTATCAACCCAATGAACTGGATGTATATCATATTAAAATTCCAAAAACAGAAGGTGATATACAGGTAAGTAAGGATAAAATATTCCGGGAAATTGTCTGTTTTGAGGGAGAAATTAAAAGTTCCCTTTATGAATCTATGTTAGAGTATGCCGATTCAGGTCAACTGGCCATTAAATTGGCTGATATATTTGCCTGGGACATTGACTTTTTAACTGAATGTCAACCAGGAGACACCTTCAAAATTTTAGTGGAAAAGCTATATAGAGGGGATTTTTATCGCTGGGGAGACATACTTGCTGCAGTCTATGAAGGAGAAATGTTGAGTTCTCACACAGCTATTCTGTTTGAAGATTCTTCCGGAAATGCTGATTATTTTGATGAAGATGGTCGATGTCTAAGAAAAGCTTTTTTAAGAGCACCACTCAATTATAAATATATTAGCTCCCATTATACCGAAAATAGATTTCATCCTATTTTGAGGATACATCGACCACATCGGGCAATAGATTATGCCGCCCCTACCGGGACACCGGTGGTGTCAATAGGAGCCGGAACAGTAATTTCTCGATATTATGACCAGGGAGGCTACGGTAATTACGTGGAAATAAGGCATACCAATGGTTATATTACCGGTTATGGACATTTATCAAAGTTTGCCCAGGGTTTACATGTTGGGCAGAGGGTAGAACAGGGAGAAGTTATTGGATATGTAGGTGCTACCGGGTTAGCCACTGGCCCCCATCTTGATTTTTCCATTAGTAAAGATGGTGTAAGATTTAATTTTTTAGAACTGGATATGCCCCCTGCAGATTCAATTAAGCCGGATTATCGAGAAGATTTTGAAATGGTTAGGGAAAACTATCTATCTATTTTAAAAGAAACGTTGTAAAATGTATTTATATAGAGTCTTTAAAAATTCCAAAGGTACGGTTCTTTGTTTATGGCTAAGCAGAGAACTGTCCCCAGTAAATCAATAAATTAATTAATCCCTAAATATAAAGGAGGGAAAATAATTATGAGATTAAATAAAATCAGCTATTGTATGATGGTACTTTTTATATTAATTATTGCACAGTTTTTTATTATTAACAGCATCGCTCAGCAATCCCAGGAAGTAGAAATTTACAGTGATGCGCATCCTGAAGCGGTAGAATTATTGCAAAAAGCAGTTAACAAAATGGAGGAAGCGCTGGATATCTATCAAGGGGCACATTTTCCTGGCAGAGAGTTATGGTCGGATGCCATTAATTATGCCCAGCAATCCCTGGAAATTGACCCTAATTTTATTGAAGGAAATTATTACCTGGCATTGATGTATCAATATACCAACTGGTATTTCCGAGAGGCTGAACAATGGAAACGATACCTGGAACTGATAGAAAGGTCTAATTTAACTTCTCCCCAGGTCAAGCAGAACCTGGCTCATGCCTATTATCGCTTGGGCTATAATTCTTATGAAAAAGAGGATTATGAAGGGAGTTTGATTTATTTTCTGAATTCGATCAGGGAATACCCTGATTTAATTGACTCAAACTACTGGGCTGCCCGTGTTTTTTATGAAATTGATGATTTAGAAAATTCATTATTTTACTGGGAAAGAGTCCTGGAGTTAGACCCGGACTACCCCAGGGCACAATATTTTTATGATAAAGTTAATGCTTCTATCAAGTACGGTAAGGAAGCATATAACTGGTATGAACAGGGTTACAATTATTATGAAGGCAGAAATTATGAGAGGGCAATTAATTCTTACCGGGAAGCGATTAGGCTTAATCCTGGATTTGTTGATGCCTATTACTGGTTAGGTAGGGTTTATTTTGAGATGGGTAATTATAACCAGGCAATTCAAAATTACCGAAGAGTCCTGGAGCTGGACCCGGATAATGTCAGGGCTGATTACTGGTTAAAAGAATCACAAAGACAACTGGAAGCTAATTAATAAAATTTTTTAGAGATATTGCTTTTTTAAATATTTATGTTATATAATATAGTTAGCAAAGAATATGTTTAATTTAATAAAACAGAAAAAAACTTTTTTATGTTTTTGCCTAAAATGATTTTAAATAGTGAATAATAAATTATAGATATATAGAAAAGAATAAATTATTATCAATAGTATTGCAGAGAAAACACTAACATGATATTTTTATAAAATATTTTTAGTTTTATTTAAATATTTAAAAAAAATTAATTAAGAGGTGATGCCTATCGCATGAGAAATAAAAAGTTGAAAAAGGTAAACTGTCCGAAA
>CAZWUL010000076.1:0-4963 GCA_964636625.1 uncultured Atribacterota bacterium
TCAAGCGAAGCTTGAAGGTTTTTAAAAGTACCACGGGCTTGCCCGTGGGTATCTAGTGGAGTTGGCAGTAGCGACCATTAGCTCAAGACAAGGGTGTCCATCGCGAGGTGGAATCTAAAGGAAGTCGGCGGCAAAGCCCTGGCCTGAGGAACACGAACTACATAGAAGGCCATATTATCTGGATGAGTTTACTAGTCAAAACAAAATCCGATACTGCCAAAAGGTGATGTAGTAGATGTAGCAGGTAGATGGGGTGAAAGCAATTACTCTTACCCGGGGAGGTCTGACAGATAAGTTGTGGATATAAAATTTAGAAGCAACAAACCACACAGCGATGTGTGCTTGAACTGTCAGAAGTCAGCAGAGGCCATATTAGGATGGTATTCAATGATATTGAGCGCTATCTGAAGGGCTGAACGTTAAGATGTTTTAGAAATTTGAAGGACTCGAGAGAAATACGACCAAAGCAGACAACTTCTTAGGAAGGCTATTTCCATGAAGTAAGGCTGGAAGCCTCAGATATTGGAAAAGCGCTTAGTATTTCTACGGCGTCAGATAACCGAAGAAACGATGAAAATGCATATTCCTGTATTCTTACAGATTGATATGCACAAGTAATTCATTCTTAACGAAACGCCGTATACCGAACGGTACGTACGGTGGTATGAGAGGACGGTAGATGAATTAATCATCTACCTCCTACTCGATTACATCTTATACATCTATCACCCAGAGCTGGAAGAAAAAACCATCATTATTTCCAACAACTTTTACTTTGACCAGTTGGAGGAGATTTTTCTGATATGCTTATTACGGCATCAATGATTAAGCGGCTTATCCATAAATCCTACCTGCTTAATATGAATTGCGGCTTCTACCGGCTGAAGGAAACAAAGAGTGGCTGGCCAAACAGGAGCATAAATAAGATGACTTAAATTAATTATTTTTACAGTTAGTATTGCACTTTTGGGTTGATATTTATAATGGAGATTTAACTAACGTAATGAAAAACTTGTAATTCTATTAAGAAAGTTACCGAATCAACAGATTTCAATTATCAAAGAACAAATTTAGTGTGACCCTTACTTTTAAGCTCTTTCTTTAGCAACAAAAGTTTATTTCTTGAAAGAAAGTAAATAATGTTTTAGTTATTAATTGACAAGTTTACATACATCGCGAACTATTGCCATAGATATTCTATACTGGCCTTAGGAACAAGGAAGTCAGTATATGAATATGGAAAAGTTAAGAAAAAAGGCAATTAAAAGGTATCTAAATGGTGAATCTCCTAAAGAGATTTACCAGAGCCTGGGTAAAGGAAAGACCTGGTTTTTTAAGTGGCTCAAAAGGTACAAATTAGATGGGGGCGACTGGGCAAAAGAGCATTCCAGAAAACCTCACGAGAGTCCAAAAAAAATTGATCGAGAGATGGAACAAATGGTCATTGTTACCAGAAAGAAACTAGAAAATAAAATCTATGCACAAATCGGAGCCCTTGCTATTGGCTATGATCTGAAAACCCGTGGTATTACGGCGCCACCTATTTCAACCATTAACAAAATTCTTTCCAGAGGTCAGCTAATCCAGCAGAAGAATCGCTATGTTCCCAAAGGAGTTGATTATCCTTCTCCTATAGTTACCCATGGCAATGATCTATTTCAACTGGACTTTATTGTTCACAGATATCTAAAGACAAAAAAGTAAGTAAGTATTTTATTTAGAATAAAAAAAATACTAATTTTTAGTTTGAAGGAGCAATTTTTAAAGAGGAAATTGATTTTTCTTTAAAAAATATAAAAAATGAAAGAATATATTATCTCAATAGACCAGGGAACTACTGCTACAAAAGTAGTTTTACATTCTTTAAATGGCGAATTAAAGGCAATTAGTACCCATCCTATAAAACAAATATATCCTAAAGATGGATGGGTCGAACATGATCCTTTTAATATTTTGGAATCCATTAAAAAAGGAATTAGAGATGTAATTAATAAATCAAATATTGTCAGTAAACAAATACTTGCGATTGGTATTGATAATCAAGGTGAAACTATTATTGCGTTTGATAAAAATACCGGTGAACCTTTGTATAATGCAATTGTCTGGCAGGATAGACGAACCAGTTCTTTTTGTAACCAACTAAAAGAAAAGATAGAAGAAAAAATTATAACTGAAAAGACCGGTTTATTTTTGGACCCTTATTTTTCAGCTCCTAAGATGAATTGGCTTATAAATAATGTAGATAAGGTAAGGAGTTCATTGAATAAAAGAAATGCTATCATTGCTACTTCAGATGTATGGCTATTGTTCATGCTAACTGGTAAAAAAAACATTTTGACTGATGTTACTACTGCATCTCGCACTTTGCTTTTTAATATCAATACCTTACAGTGGGATAATGATTTGTTAGCTTTATTCGATATTCCTAAATATACAATGCCAAAAGTAGTACCATCTTCTTATCAATTTGGTTTTACTGATCCAGTTATCTGTGAAGGGATAGCAGCACCAGTAAACGCTTCTGTTGTGGATCAACAGGCTTCTCTTTTTGGTCATACCTGTTTCCATAAAGGAGAAGCAAAAATAACTTATGGTACAGGAGGGTTTTTATTACTCAATATTGGAAGAAAAAGAATAAAACTTAATGATAGAATATCGACTACTCTCGCTGCCCAATATGACAAAAATGTAAACTATGCCATTGATGGAGGGGTTTATTGTGTAGCTTCCTGTATAAATTGGCTCATTAATGAATTAAGAATTGTATCCAGTCCAAAAGAGATAGATGAAATGAAATTCGATACGGGCAAAGTCTGCAATACTTATTTTGTTCCTTCTATGGCAGGCATTTCTGCCCCTTATTGGAAATCAGACGTAAATGGCGCGTTTTTTGGCCTATCTCTTAATACAAAAGGTGAAGATTTAGTTAGAGCAGTACATGAAGGAATTGCCTATAGGTTTTTGGAAATCGTGGATATTATCAAAAAAAATGGTTTTAAAGAAATAACATCAATATCTGTTGATGGTGGAGTAAGTAAAAACAATTTCCTTATTCAATATCAGGCCGATTTACTTGGTACGAAAATTAAAAGACCAGCAGTAAGGGAGACAACTTCTTTAGGCTGTTTTTATCTGTCAGGATTAAAAAGCGGAATCTGGAATGATTTAGATTCATTAAAGGACAAAACTGTTATTGAAAAGGTTTTTTCGCCTGAAAAAGATAATAGCAGAAAAATTAAAAATTATAAAAAATGGCAGATAGCAGTAGAATCTGTCTTGAATTGGCATGAAGGGATTTCCTAAAAATTCCTAAAAACTGGGATTTCCTCTTCCTATTAATTTGTTATGATATTTGTAAATATCAGATCTGTATTGGACAATTTCGTACTCTATTGCATTTCCATCAATAAGACGAGTTAATCTATTATTAAGTAATAGGGGAGTACCAGGTTTAACCTTTAAAAGATTTGCAGTTATTGTGTCAGCCTTAATTGCTTCAATCATTTCCTCAGCTTCATGTAATTGTAAATGGTAAAAATCTTCAATAGTCTGATATAAAGATTTATCTGTAAGGTTTAATAATTCTAAATTAGGTACATAATGATAAGGCAAATAGCTTTTTATTAAAGCAAATGGAGTTTCATTAGCATACCTTATTCTTTCTAAATAGATTACCTTTTCATTATCCAGAATTTCCAAAAAGGATTTAATTGGTTTGTCTGGAATGATTTTTTTGAGTGCCAGAACTTTTGTTTTTATTTCATAGTGTTTCATTAATATTTTTTCTCCCATACTATATAATGAACCCATTTTGTAGCTGATTTGGGGAGAGGCAACAAAAGTCCCCTTGCCTTGTATTTTGACAACCAACCTTTCTGTTGCTAACCTATTAACTGCAGCTCGGGCTGTTAGCCTGGAAACTTTATACATATCCATCAGTGCTTTTTCAGAGGGTAGCAAATCACCTTGCTTAAATTTTCCTGAGAATATTTTATTCTTTAAATCATTTTCTATTTTGCTATACAAAGGAATATTTGGTCCCATTGTTCTTATACCACAATTCTATAAATATATTATGATTATAATATTAAAACAATTATAAAATCAATACAAACAAAATTAGTAAAAAAATCACCTTTTAAAATAATTTAACAATAAACAAATTACCATATTTAAATTTTTAAAACATATAATAAAAAAGAAAATTATTTTTTTAAAATTAACCTGAAAAGTGTAGGGCTTGCCAGAATCTTTCCAACAAATAATATAATTTCATTTGCTTTCTTTATACCGTAGTTTTTTAGAAATGATTTACCACCTACAGTAAGAGAAGCAATCAAGCTAAGTATCAATAAATCAATCCAGCTCTTAGGTAATTGCCAGTTGCTTGCCATTTTAATTACAATAATAGTGCCAAGAGAACCGCTAATGATTCCACAGATGTCTCCAATAATATCACACATAAAATTTGAAACCCTGTTGGCATGTTTTACCAGGAATAAGCCTTTTTTGGCACCAAATACCTTTTTTGCTGCTTTTGCATGAAATGGTTTTTCATCAGCCGCCGCAGCAGCTATGCCAACCATATCACTAACAACTCCAATTAAAATAATAATAATTAGTATAATAATTGCGGGGAAGAATGGGATTGATTCAATCCAGGAATAAGAAAGCAGAGCCACTATTATGGTTAACACAAAAGTGAAGAATGTTATTACTATACTGTCTCTAAAGTTTTTCAAAAATTAATATATTCAGGAGAATAAATTACCCTGAAACCCCTCTTATTATCTTTTTAAAATCTTTTCAAATATTATATTTAATATGCATTTCAATTATCTTTAAAAAAGCTTTTTTGATATTATCGGATTTATTAAAAAAATCAATAATATTAAAAAATGGATGGCGATATATCAGGTCAATGTTGCGGCTTAGGTCCAGTAGGTTTTCCCTCGAAATAACC
>CAZWUL010000077.1:0-1567 GCA_964636625.1 uncultured Atribacterota bacterium
ATCGTATGAATGAAAAATATTTTCTCTTAAATCTTCCTATAAAATTCTTTCTTAAAAAGTAACAAGCCTATTTTTGTCTTTTATTCAATTAATGATAGTGCACAAAAAATTATTTTATTATTATTTGCTATTTAGGGAACTTTTTAAAAAGCTCCCTAAATTTTTATTCTACTATTTCCTATTAATAATTTTATAATATATAAGGATTTTATCTTTAAACGTTATACGGTATACGAAATACGTTATACTATTTTAAAATCTATACATGGCAATTACATCTTCTCCATCTGGCATCTGTTCCTCTTCTAAGACATATACCTGTCCACCGTTTGCAATAGCATTAATAGCTGCGAAATTATACAGATCGTATTCTGCCTGTTTTTCATTTCCCTGTTCTACTATTTGAACCTTATTTTCCTCAGCATCAAAGATTCCATATTGTGAAATATTCTTTTTGATTAACAAATTTTCTACCCGGCTGAAGGCAGAAGCCGATACAATGTCTTCTAACTGAGTAGATGTTTTGCCTGTACCTTTTAAGTCATGATACAATTTGTCAATATCTTCAAGCTGATTATGAAAATACTCTGAAGCAATTTCCCAGGCTCTATTTTTAATCGAATCAGGTGATGAGTCATCAGGATTTCCCTCTACATTTTTTTCAAGCAAATAAGGATAAGTGTTAATTTCTTTATAAAGAGGGAAAAGCTCCTTTACACACATCACAATTAAAGGTAATTTATTCTTTTTGTTGCGTGGATTCAGATATTTGTTTAATCCCTGGTCTATCATTCTAAAATATTGCAGTAATTCTTCTCTTTTTTCATCATCAACAACACCCTGGCCATGGAATATTGTAGATTCTCCACCACCAGAATGGAACTGAAGCGTCTTCTCAGATTCATCATATTGTAATATTTCCTGAATACTCTCCGGCACACCCTCAACTTCAACTTTTTCGACACTTCCTTTAGTGCAACGGAATATCCCGTTGTAATTCCTGCTTAAAGCAAGAACATAATAATATTTGTTAAACATTACCTCCGGAATCAAGGGAATTATATTAAAATATTTACTGACTGTAGCAGTTTCCGGAACTTCACCTGGCAGACGGAAATAATTGAATTGCTTTGAGTTGACAAAAATTGCCAGCCCTTGTTTTTGGTTTTGCCAGAATACCCTGTCTCCAATCAAATCAGTTGCCTGTTTTAGTAATTTATCTATTTCCCTGGTATCCAAATTATGGTCTTCTGATAACTTTCTTTTAACGTTGTTTAGGAGAGTTTTCAACTGAATTGGCATTTTTTTCACTTCACTACTCGCAGCTGCCCTGGTAGGCATATACACTGAAATGCAAATGTCGTCTTGTTCTTCGATCAGTTTTTCAATTACTCTTTTAGTTACTTCTTTCACAGTATGTCCCTCCATTTTTTTATTTTTTTAAGAAACACATATTGGTAATTATATTGTATAGGTAATTAGGATTTTATGCAATTGACAAACAGGGGACGGTTCTCTGTATCATGGCACAAGAATGAATGATACAGAGAACCGTCCCCTGTTTGTA
>CAZWUL010000077.1:1667-4822 GCA_964636625.1 uncultured Atribacterota bacterium
AGTGATTTCCACCTTCTCTTAGCAACTTACATCCATGTAAATGTAAATGCTTAAGTAGTTCCCTTCTTTTCATAAAGCAATTTTTTCTTCTTTATAGTCATTACCGGCTTCTATTATTGCATCTTTCCTATTTAGTTCCAATGCTTCTTGTAAGGCACTTTTGAGACTCTCTAATAATTTTTTTTGGGTTCTTTCTTGACAATTTACACCAGGAATTTCAACAATCCAACCTACCCACCATTGTCCTTCTTTTTTAATTATAGCACTATAAGAATTATTCATATTCTCTCCAAGGAATTTTAATTATATTTTAATATCATTTCCATTGAAATTTTAGCATACTATGCTATCATATTCAAAATCAATATTTGTTAAAAATAAGCCATTTTATTGTAAGGTATTTTTGAATCTAGATATAAAGTGTCTGAAAATATAAACTATATTTAGATTAGATGTATAAAAGCTATATACCCATTATTGTATTTTGAATTCAATATACACTACACAAAACAGTTTTAATCAGTAAATTTGGGAATTCCTAAATTTTGTGTTACTTATTACTTATTACTGTATTCTGGACTCGATACCCAATACTATTTCGTCATTGTGCGGAGCAAAGCGACAAAGCAATCTCATACACATATTCTCGGATGATTTATTTCCTCTCCTAGATAAATTGATTGACTCTTCTTACATTTCCTCCCCCTTTAGGGGGGAGGACTAAGGTGGGGGTGAGGAAAATTTCCCAAAACTTGTTTTTTTTAGTTTTATATTGCAACTTGATTTTTCTTGTATCTCTTGTATTGACTGACAAACCGGCAGACTTGAGGAATGGCAGGCTTTCTTTTTTTGTATTTCACGTTATACGTTATACGGTATACGGTATACTATTTTTATTTCCGATAGAAAGTCTGTCTAAACTTCTGTTTCATTTCTGTATCAATATCTCGAACATGCTTTTCTACAACTTCAGGAGGGCTTAAGTTCACAAGAAGTTTCATACAGATAATAAAAATAATGACATCTTCAATCCATCCGATAAACGGTAATAAAAAAATGGGAATTAAATCATAAGGAGAAAGTACATAAATAAAAGCTGCATATGCAATTATTTTTAAATACAAGGGAACCTGTTTATCTCTGACCAGTCGAAAAGCCAGTTTAAAAAAATTAGGAATATGCATCAACAGACGCAGCCAGAAATATTTTCTTTTTAATTTTTTATACTCTTCATTTTGGTTGCTACTCATCTTAATCCCACTCTTCCAAAGTAATTTTTCCCCATTCCTGGTTCATTTCTTGATCTTCTTTTCTTGTTTCTATATATCCTTCAATAAGTAGTTTATTTAATTTTTCTTTGTCCACTACAATTTTACACAATAACCCTGATAATATGAAATCTTCTATCTGTTAAGGCAAGGCTTCTTACTTAATTTTACATCAAAGCAGCTTCAAGTCAAATCAGAAACAAAAACAAAGCACAAAACAGGGAACTTATCGAATCTCCTGCTTAAGATGAAAATAAAGTTTTTTTCTTTTGTCCTCCACCTTGAAAACTGGATCTGACCTATCTTATTTCCTCCCCTTGAGGGGTGATGATGAAGGGTAGTGACAAGATAATTAGTTAGTAGTTGGTAGTTAGTTAAAATATATAGGGAAAATTGTGGGGAAGAAGGTTTTCAGTTAAAGAAAAAAAAGATGCAAGATTCAAGGTGCGAGGTGCAAGGAAAGATAGTTTTCAGTTCAAAATCACTTCGAGAATAATCGGGTATAAGTGAATGAGACTGCTTCGTTCGCCCTGCTCCCTCGCAGTGACAAGATGGTCGTTAATCATTTATATTTAATATTTAGTTAAGATTGTTCACCATGTCTTAAACTCGTACCTTATTCACGGTATACGTTATACGGTATACTTAATACCTTTTCCTTCTGTCATTGCGAGGCATGTTGAAAACATGTCGTGGCAATCTCATACTTCTATAAATAGAATATTTAATGGGATGATAACAACAACCCCACGGGTAGTTGAAAATACCAGTGGGGTTGTTGTTAGATCGTGTCATCAAACAGAGAACCGTCCCCTGTTTGTAAGTATTGTCAAAAGAACCGTCCCCGTGACAATTATTCTACTATTACATAATCATCTCCATAGATTGTGCATCCGTCCGCATCACCAATACAAACATCACCGTTATTAAATTCCATTTCAAGAGAATCAAATGTTACATCAGTACTGTCATCCCAGTCATTCCCTTGAGGATTACCTGCACCTATTGGGTCACCACCGGTTTTCATGAATATTACTGATAGTACAGTTCTTTCTCCAATGCCGCTGCAATCAACATTATTTACTTCTAATACACCGCTTATGTCTGAATAAATCATTATTGCAATGCCATCTTTATCAGCAACTGGAGCCATATCGGGGTCATCATCAGTATCGGGTTCCCATAATTTCAGTTTACTATCATCATAGTTTAGTACTATGTCGGCAGTAGTTAGAGAATCATCATCAATCTTCACATTGACAGTCACCCAGTCTCTTTTATGCCAACATACATAATCCCATTTACAACAATATCCACAATGCCAACTTGAACATTTCAATTCACAACCATGGGCAGTACCGCAATCGGCATACCAGTAAATTACATCATTTTGATCGCAGTTATAATCTTCTTCTAGCCAGATATCTGCATTTGGTTTAACGGTGATATTAATTGTGGCTCTTTTTGTCACACCGCAAGAATCTGTATATTGGGCTAATACAGTTGCATCTCCTATGGTTTCTCCAGTGATCAAAGATGGTGAAGTAAAGATAAGGTTGTTAGAAATAATCGGGAAGCCCAGGTCGGCACAGACTATTTCAGTATCAGTGCTGTCATCTTCAAATATTGCAGTAATGTTGGTGATATAATCACACAGGTCAATGGTTTCACCAACGCATATCTCGATAGGAACATGAGTGATTTCAAGAGATTTTAACTCTGGTCTGAATAATATCTCAATTGCATCATGACTAGCACCTTGCCCACACTCATCATAATAAGTAAATTTGATAGTATCTAATATCGTATCTATTGGTCTTGCAGTTGCAGCAATATCATTACCTAACCAACAGATATCACCAGTTTCCGGATCAAAACTAAGTGTCC
>CAZWUL010000078.1:0-4822 GCA_964636625.1 uncultured Atribacterota bacterium
AAGGAAACTCCTCTTAAGGCTTCTACTTTCACTTTCCCTAAATGATAAGTTTTGGACATTTTTTCTATTTGCATTACTTTGCTCATTGTTGTTTTACCTCATCCTTAGCATGGGTGACCCTCCACCAAATGCTCCCCTCTGTGAATCTGTAGAACTATTCATCTGGTAATTATTGACCACAATTTGGTCTCCCTCCTGCAGACCCTCAATAATTTCCCGGTAAAATCCGTCACTAATCCCGGTCTTTACCGGAACTGGCACACCCTTATTATCCTCAGCTTTTAATACCATACTTCCCCGATTACCTTCTGAAACTGCCGTAACCGGAACTATAAGAGCATCTTCAACGGAATCCACAATAATTTCAGCTGTTGCCGAAAACCCTGGTTTGAAGTAAGGAGACACTTCATCCATACGAAGTGTAACCGGAACAGTTACAATTCCACTTTCAGTTCTGGCATATTCAGCAACCTCTACTACTTTTCCGGAAAAAATTTGTTCTTTAAGAATATCCAATTCGATTTCCACTTCCTGCCCCACTTCTACTCTCAGACAGTCTACTTCACTAATCGAAACCTCCACCTCGTACAAAGAATCATCAATTAGGTAAACAACATCATGGGATCCTTCGATAAAATCTCCTTCTTCAACAAAAATATCAACAATTTTACCGGAGAAAGGGGCTTTTAGTGTCTTTGATTCATATTTATCCAGGGCAACTTCCATAGTTAATCTTCTTTCTTCTATTTGAGTGGAAGATCCGGAAATTTTGGCCAGCTCATACTCATTTTTTGCACTAAGATAATTCAATCGTTCCTGTTTATCTTCCAACTTAACCAGCTCCTGCCCTTTTTCTACCATATCACCAGCTTTAACCAGTATATTTTCCACAGTTCCACCTGCTGTTCCGGTAGTAGCAAAGCTTAAATATACCTCGTTTTCCGGTTTTATGTAGCCACTTGTGGATACAGTTTTTTTGATGCTTCCCCTGCTCACTTCTATAACCGAATCCAGGTCAACCTCTTGGGTGAAACCGACTTCTTCTCCTGATTTAGAAGTGTTTTCGATAAAAGGTATAGGCAAATGATTCCTTCCCAGATAAATGCCGCCACCGATTAATATCAGTATAAAAAGCCAGATAAATAATTTTTTCTTTTTCATGCTATGTGCACCTCAAATTTTCCCCTGTAAAAACCCAATAAAATGCGCTAACTGTAAACGGTTTACAAACCATTCATCTTCAGCCTGCTTCGCATTGATTTCCTTTTCTTTCAAGTTCAGCATTTCATTCTTCCATTGAGTCTCACTAATCGCACCCTGTTGATATTGTTTCTCCATAATCTCCGCCTTATCCTCTTCTTTTTCCAGGGCTAATAGCTGGTTATCCAGATTAAGTTGGTTATACTGATCCTGATCCATCAACTGCTCTGCTTCTAATTTTAATTGTTCTTTTAGGTAAGCTATAGCGATTTCTTTCTGCCGGATATTTTCCTGTTTTTGCTCTTCTTCCAGCTCCTGCAATCCACCATCTGCTAATTTGACTGAAAAGTTCACCATCACAAACCAGTTGGACGGAAATTGATGACCCCCAGATAGATTAACTGTCGGTTTTCCCTCATCTTCGGTCCATTCTAATTCCTTAATTAACTCTTCCTTTTCCAATTGACTAGTTTTAACCTGATAATTATTTTCCAAAATCTCTTCTACCAGATTTTTCTGATTTTCATAGTCAATATCCATGGTATCCATTCGGGAGAAAAGTCCCTGGATAAAATCAACATTTCTCTCAAATTTTGTTGTTGTGCCTTCAGGTAGATTCAGTAAAAGTGAGAATTGTTTTTTTGCCCGGGAAAGATTCTTTTCCTGATTAAATAATTGATTTCTAGCGTCTTCCAACGCAATTTGAGCCTCTGTTTCCTGCTGGTATCCACCTTCCTCCAATTCTATTTTTTTTCTTACCCTGGATAATTCTTCTTCAGCCAATTTCACGCGTTCTCCGACAATCTCAAACTGTTCCTGCAGGCGAATAATATTTAAATAATCTCTGATAAATTCAATCTGTTTTTCCATTTCTTCCCATCTTAATTCTTCTAATCTTTTCTGCAAATTATTTTTAATGGAATAGGCCTGTTTTTCATTCTCAGTCCAGCTATTCGGATAAATATTTTTTTCTAATTTTAAATTGGCATTGATTTGACTTAGGATTTCCTCCAAATCCCCCTGCTGATTTAAATCCTCTGATTCCCAGGTAAATTCTGAAGATAGATTAATATTACCGATAATTTTGCGGGAAGATTTAAGATTGACCCGGGCAGCAGAAGTGAATGATTTGTCACCAATTTCCGGTACCTCCCCTTCTTCTATATCTTCTTCTTTATAACCAAAATACCAGATAGGTGTTACACTTAAATCAGTCTGCAAAGATTCGGATGCATCCAGAATTTTTAAATTCCGTTCCAGTTCAGTAATGCTGTTACGAATATTTTGTAAATCATAATTTTTCTCAACACCCCGCTGGATCGCTTCTTTAAAACTTAATTCCTTTATCTCGCTTGCTTCGGTGGGTAAAAATAACATGAAAACACAGCAAAAAGACAAAATCATCACCTGGAAACTATAGTTCATAATGATGTATTTATTGTTTCTCATTTTAAATCTCCTTCATCAAGAGTTCCCATCAGCCTTTGTAATTCCAGATATGATTGATATGCCTGCCTAATAGAAGAAATAAGACGGTATTGGGCATCTAATACGCCAATGGTAGCTGAGAGCGCTTCTTCGTCGCTTCTCAATCCAGCTTGAACTTGCTGTTGAATCATTTCTTCATTTTCCTTCATTTGATCCAAACTTCTCTTACTTAAAATAATATCATTATTAGCCTGATTATAGTTTAACCATTGAGATTCTACCTGATAATCAAGCTCCTGTTCGGCTAGTGATTTATCCAGTTGGGCTATTCCCAGGTTATTCTCCAATTTTAGAATTTCTATTTCAGGTAAATTATTCGCTTTTGCTATCTCCAATTCTCTATTAGCTTTTTCCAGGTTGATTTCCTGACTTCGTAAAGTAACACTGTTTTCCCTGGCTTTATTAATGGCATCTGCCAGTGAAATTTCCGGAAATTCTGGTATTTCCATCTCTGATAACTCAATAGACTGGTCATGATCAATGCCTAATCTGTCTTTTATTTCAATAATTATTTGCTGGTAATTCAGTTTGCTTCCCTGGTAAGAAAAAAGTGCATCATAATATTCATTTCCCTGTTGTAATAAATCAAGATTAATACTATAGCCGGCTGCCACCTGTTTTTCAGTATCTGCCAGGATTATTTTTTCCAGTTCTTCGTTTTTCTTATTACTTTCAATTTCTTTCTCGGCCATCAAGAGACGAAAGTAATCATCAACTACCTGAATTAGAAGCTGGTCTTTTTCTGACTGAAATTGGCTTTGTTGAATCAGGAGCGTTATTTCTTTCTGTAAATTTGATATGCTTGATTTGTTCAATAAATTCTCTGCTTCTATTTTTTTGGTTTCCAGTTTGGTGTTTTCCAACTGATAACTGACTTTCTTAAATCGCAGGTTATTGGAAATCGCCAATGTAACCATTTGAGATAGTCCCAAGGTAATATTATCCTGAGCTACAATCTGACCACACCCGATAAATGCAGCCAATAACAGGGTGCAACTGAAAATTAAATATTTTTTTCTCATCTCAATCCTCCTAAATATATATAGCTGAAATTGTTCATCAAACATGAAACTTTTGCTTTAATGTATTTATATTATAGTAGCCAAATATAAAAAGTACTTAAACAAAATATTAAATTTTTATAAAATTGTATTAATTAATTGACAAATAATAAATCCCTTCTATAATATATTTAGCTAGCTAAATATATTGGAGTTTTTAATGAAAGAAAATAACACCAAGAGTGTCCCAAGACTCATTATGGGAATTGGACATCATCTAAAAATGCGTATAGACGAAAAATTAAGTCAGAATAACTTGACCGTTTCACAATTTAAAGTATTAGCTTTTCTATGGCAACATAATAATGAAAAAATTAATCAAAAACAAATTCATGAATTTCTAGAAATTAAACCATCTTCTATGACTAAACTAATCAGGCTACTACAAGGGAAAAAGTTAATCAAAAAAGAAATAGATCCGGATGATTCTAGAAATAAGATTATTAAGCTTACTGAAAAGGGTATGGATATTAAACGAATCTGTTTACAGAACATGAAACAATCAGAAAGTTATTTATTAGATGATTTTACCCAACAAGAAATCGATACCCTTATCTGTTTATTACTAAAAATAAAGAAAAAAATTAAAAATTAAATTTTATCTTATTGTTTAAATAGTTCAAATATGCGTTTTTTATGTTTATCTAAAATATTAGAAATATAGTAATTACTACGGAGCAAATAAATGGATGAAAAAAGAATAAAAATATTAAGGGATGAACCTCCCTTTCGTGCAATCATGAGTCTGGCTATCCCCACTATGATGGGAATGATAGTACAAATTTTTTATAATTTAACTGATACCTTTTTTGTGGGCAAGCTAAATGACCCCTATCAGGTAGCCGCTGTTTCAGTAGCGTTTCCAATATTCATGATGCTAATGTCAATTAGTGGCATGTTCGGTTTCGGGGCTTCGTCTTATGTCTCCAGATTATTAGGTCAGAAAGACTTTGAAATGGCAAAAATAACCAGTGCAACTGCTTTTTATACTTGTATATTTGCTGGAATTGCTGTTACCATTTTAGGTTTATTTTTCATATCCCCGATTCTTCGATTGATTGGTGTAACACAGG
>CAZWUL010000079.1:0-4798 GCA_964636625.1 uncultured Atribacterota bacterium
ATTACTACTTCACCTATAGTATAAATATAAAAATATTTTTCTACAGTTTAGATTACAAAAAAGAGGATGTCAAGTAAAAATACGGATGGTAATTATTTTTTCTTATCATTGTTTCATTTTATTTTAGAAAGAATATTAGTTGAATAATTTAACCAGGATTGTTAATATAAAAGACATTCCCAAAATGGTTATCAAAATGAAATCCGTTCTGATAGGATGGAATATGACTTTGGTGCATGCGATAGGTGGGCCTGTGGATCCAGGTCCACAAGCAGGACTTTTTTACCGAGAGAACTTAAACCGGCACCGATATTCATCGTGCAGGTAGTTTTCCCGACTCCGCCTTTTTGATTTATAAAAGCAATTTTTTTCATAATATGTTTTAATATTAACCTACATTGTTTTACATTGATACTATATTAGCATATAATTAATGATATTGGAAGATACTATTGAATATTTTAGAGGGAAGCCTTAAATATTGATGTAAAATATAAAAAAACTAATATAAATATAGCAATGTTTACGTTTTTTCAAGAATAATTAAATATTCTGACTTCATACCTTCGGGATTTTGATTATTTCTTCCTTTAAAAAGTTTTCTTGCTACAATCTTATCTTCATAAACAGAAATAAAATTAAAATTTAATTTTACAGTAAAATATTCATAAATTACTTTCCATATTTCTACTTCAATACCGTTCATTTTAGGATTTCCGATTAATACACATAGTTTCCCACTTTTTATTAGTTTTTTTGAAGCATTTTCAAGCGCTTTAATAGTAAACCAAAAATATGAATCATATAATTGTAAAAGATCTTTTCTCTTTATGTTATTTCTAATACTTTCTATGTATACTCCTTCAATTCTAGATGGAGCTTTTCTAAAAGGGATTTCCTTTGATATATAATTTTTAATATTTTCTTGGGAAATTCCTGCCCACATCATTTCAAGCTTAAACGTCCTCATATATTCTTGGGCTTGAAGATATGGAGGAGAAGTTATAATACAATTAATATCTGGTAATATATTAAAATCAAATTCTGAAGAATCAACCCCAGGGTAGTACTCAGCTTTTTCAAGATATCCATCCAGGTCTATTAGTTTATCAACAGATTTTTTAATATTACTTAACTCTTTGTGAGCTTTTGCAATTATTTCAGGAAACAATGTTTCCTCTTTTAATTTTTTATCTATAAAAATCCTTTTCCTTTTAGAAATAAATAATTTTGGCATAGAATGTTCAGCATATGAAAAATATTTAGAAATTTTAAAAAGACAAAGGGCTATAACCTTTTGGGCTATTATATTTTTATGGTTTTTTAACTCATGATAGTTGGTCCAAATACGACAAAAGTATTCATATAATTTAAAAGGATACCAATAATTAATATTATCATTAATTTTTTTCACATCAATAGGATCGTTTCTCAATACTTCTTCTAAAAAATATTTAGCATCAGCATAATGACTTTCCCATTCTTGTTTAGAAAAATTAGGTATTTTTAAAGGATAAAAATAATCAAGCAATGGATTTATATCTAACATATAGGCTTTATATCCACGGGTTGCTGCTTCAACTCCCATAGTGCCAGAGCCAGCAAATGGATCTAAAACAGCCCCATTTTTTTTGCAATACTTATCAAGACAATATCTAACGATTTGGGGAATAAATTTTGCAGGATGGTAATATAAAGAATGCGTTAAATAAGTTGTACTTTTAATGTCATTTATTTTATCTCTGAATGATATTAATTTAGGTGCAGGATATATCATAAATAAACCTCAACAATATTAAATCTCTTATGTATGTTGCTTTTTCTGCCATAGATGAAACAGGTAAAAAATTATTGTTCCATTTAGGAATAATTTTAAGCGCAAGAGTATTAGCTAAATTCAAATAGTCATCATTTTTAGAACAAGATGAAAGATTATAATTTATGGCTTTTAACAATTTATTCAAATAATCAATATTATTAAATCCTCTCAATCTTATGTTTTCTAATTCTAAAGAAGCAATTGCATAGGAAAGCCAAAGGTCATCCGAATCTTCAAGTGTCTTAATAATATTGCTCATATCAGTATAACTAAGGTCTGTTTCAGGGCCTACCCACTCGGCAACATTTTTTACTATTTTTTTATTACCGTGAGCAAGTTTTAATACGATCCCTTTGCGTACCTCAACACCATTCTCTATTGTGTCAACAAATTGCTCCTTTAATATATTTATTGAGAAATAAGGCTTTAGAGAATCATATATTTTACTAATAGTTATATTTTTTTGATTGCTGTTTATTTTATCCCAAATACCTATAAGATAGAAGAGGTTAGATCTTTTTTCTATATCTTTTTTCATCACTTCTCTCAATGCCTCAACAAGAGAAGCTTTTGCTGTAGTTCCTCCTGTGTCGTCTCTGGACCTTAATTGTAAAGCCAATATATTTCCTTTAGACTTCTTTGCAACTACATCAATATCTAGTCTTGATACATACCCTTTAAAAACCTCAGACATTATATTATTTTTACCTTTATTTGTATCAGGAACAAAAAAATTACTATTTGAGTGTCTAATAAGTTCTTTAAACATTTCTTCAAGGGCTTTACCTTGTCTTGCTCTGTAGGAGCTATGAAAATATTGATGGAAAGAAAATAAATAGGGATAAAATCTTGCTAAAGTATATGATTTTCCAAGGAATTCGGCACGAGTAATCCCGGCTACAAATTTTTTTATACTATCAAGATTTTCTTTAATTTCTTTAAAATTATTATTAAAAAGTAATTTAATAATATTAACGGAAAGACCTAAAGGGCTTTTTAAAATAGTCCTTACAATTTTAGTATTTTGATCATTAGGACATAAGCTCAATAAATATCTTTTTTGAAAATCATCATTATTTTCTTCCATTTTTTACTCTTTTCCATTAATACTTAATATATTAATTTATTTAATCTAAAATAGGTTGCAACTACAAGCAAACTTTCTTTTCTATATTATTAATCTCTTCCTGGCTGATTCCGATATATCTTTTGGTGACAGCATTGGAACTGTGACCGAGTTTTAAGCGTTTTTAAAGTCAAAATGTCAAGACTATTCGAAATGAATACATATTTAGTAATTCTCTAAATGTTTCAACTTTTATTTTTATGTTCATGATAGTATTCTAATTGATACTTCTTCAACCGTTCTCTGTTGTTATAGTAATACCTTTTACAAGCCTCAATTCTTTCTTTTCTTTTATTTTCATAGTATTTTTTCTGTTTTGCCCTTATTATTTCTCTGTTTCTTTTGTAATATCTTTGCAGACTCGGTTTATTTTGTGCATCAAGTCTTTCTTTGTTTTCTTGATAATACTTTCTATGATATTCCCGTTTTTCTTCTTTGTTCATAAAGGCATCTCTCTTAAGAGGGTTTTAGATATTGCCAATATTTTCCCAGTAATGGTATTTTCTATCTCTGATTTTTAAATTTGTATTCCAAGGATCCTTTTTCATTTTTAACTTGCTTAGGATTCAATTTACCAGGTTTAACATACCGGGTAATAGTGCGCTTGCTTTTGCCTAATACCTGGCAAATTTCAATAAATGTAATATTACTTTTATTACCTCTTTATTTTTCATAAAATACTTCTACCATTGCAGAAGAAAAAAGGTATGCCGCTGAAAAATGCCAGTCTTCCGGGTGTTCTTCCAAAAATTTATTAAAAATAGACGTTAATTGTCCTAGGCTCATAGCTTCGGTTTTTAAAACAATGTCAGCATAACCCTCAGGCACTAGTGCTTGTGTCAAAGAAAAATACATATCTATAAGCCCAGCCACATAAGATAGTTTTTTATTTTCGCTAAGTATTAAATACCTATTTCCGTCGTAGTAGGCTTTTAATACTTCATCTGTTTTTTCTAGTCCAGAAGATACTATAATGCTTTTAGGTAGTGGAGAAATGCTACATCCTGCCTCTTTTTCTTTAGTTGATAATACAGGACTATCAACTACACGAATAAGATTTCCTTCACTATCTAATATTTTATATATTTTTGCATTAGCATTAGAAGTATTTATTAAAAAAAACATAACTAATATCAAGAATAAAACTAATAAATAATATCTCTTTTTCATTATCCTAAATACCCCCTTTTTATCACTCAATAACTGATATTCCTGTATTAACTTTTCTTTTGTATATTCACGGGAAATAAATTTTTCTATCAAAATTAATACTTGGTTTACTTTGCATACCTAATTATCTTCAAGAAATTTTTCAAAAGTATACTTATTATTAGGTAATAACAATACTGAATACACTACACCACAACTAGGACATTTTAATTTTTTTGAGAATAATATATTTCTAGGAATTGGTATATTAAAACCACAATCTTCACATGTTAATGGTTTAACTTTTAAAAATTTCCCATCAAAATTATTATTATTTTTCATTCCAACCTCCCGATTCTAAATTTATAGTTTTATTTATACTAACCCCCCTATTTGCAAGAATTTACAAGCAAACTTTCTTTTCTATATTATTAATCTCTTCCTGGCTGATGCCTATATATCTTTTGGTGACAGCGTTGGAACTGTGGCCAAGTTTTTCCGAGATCAGCTCTATTGGTATTCCAAAATTCTTCCGGGAATGATAGCCCCAGGTTTTTCTCAAAGTATGTGTGCCGTAATTTGCCGGATCAAGCCCCACTGCCTTTATCCATTTTTTGATCAGCGTCCAGGCCCTGATACGGTCCAGCTGCTGGCCGGTCTGTGATTTAAAAAGATAATCTTCCGGATCCGGGAATTTCTCTCTG
>CAZWUL010000080.1:0-4690 GCA_964636625.1 uncultured Atribacterota bacterium
ACTGTAAAAAGCCAGGAAACCTTTCTCTTTTCACCTGTATCCCTGTCCCTAGCAGTAATCTGGGCAATCCAGGTGCGCTTTTGGAGTAACTTCGGAGCTACCGGAGTAAATGAAATTTCTTGCAATTCACTGGAGTATTCATAAGGAAGCATCCCGGAACCACTTATCCTGAAGAATAATGACTCCGGCTCAATATCAGGATTATTTAGAATAGCACCCACTTTTATTCCCTGATTATCGGTAACTGTGCCATCTGCAGGGAAAATAGTATTAACTTCCAGGGTTTTTTCCCGAAGCAGGCTTCCAAATTGCGTAATTGAAAAATTCCCGGGAATGATTTGACGATTAAGAGAATATTGGTCAATTGGAATAGAATTGTTCATACTGTTAACATTTAACAATGCACGATAACCAGATTGTTTTGCCAGCATTCTAATTTGCTGACTGTAGACTCCATAAGGATAAGCAAAAGATTCAATGGTAGAACTGGTATTTCTTTCCAAAATTGATTTCGATAAACTAATTTCTTTTTCAATTCTTTTTAAATATTCCATATGGGATTCATTTTGTTTCATATTGAGTAAATTGCAATGGCTGAGAGTGTGGGAACCTATTTCCATACCATGGTCGATCATTTCCTTTATTTCTTCCCAGGACAACTGGTGAGGCCCGTTAGCAATGAAATCAGTATACAAATAAAGAATGGCTGGATACTGATATTTTTTTAACACAGGGAAGGCAAGATTATAAACAGACTTAAAGCCATCATCAATGGTAATAACAACTGGTTTTTCCGGAAAAAAATTATTTTCAATGCACTCTAGAAGCTGGGATATAGATATAACTCTATACCCATTGTCTTCCAGGTATGCCATTTGTTCTTCAAAATCTTTTATATTAATAGTATAAGCATCTGGACTTTCACCAATGCAGAATTTATGATATGTCAATATTGGTACAATAGTTTCTGCTCTCGAAAATTCATAGGAATTTGCTCTCACCTGAGGTCCCGTGAAAGCTATTGTAAGAACTGCAAGAATTATGCAGATAAAGTATAATAATAACATCAATTTTTTTGTATTTCTAATAACAATAATCATATCAAAATGTATCCTCTTCTATTTTAGAAATGAAATATTTAAAGAATTTCTTCAAATATTGGAATAATTTCCCGAAAATTTTTTATAATATAGTCTGCATCTGTCGCTTCATCCTTGTTGTTCTGGTAACGGTTAATCCAGATAGTCGTCATATTCATCTTTTTACCACCGGAAATGTCTTTGCTATATGAATCGCCAATCATCAAAGACTCGTTTCCCTGGCACCTGGCTTTTTGCAGTGCAATCTTATATATATACGCATCTGGTTTATATGCCCTGACCTCTTCAGAAGTGGTAATGGAATGAAAAGAATTATCTAAATTTAAGGTCTGAAACTGTATAAGCTGATAATCATTATCAATATCACTAATAATACCGCAATGGTATCCATTATTTTTAACCAGAGAAATTGCCTCTCTTGCTCCATCTACCAGTTTTATATATTTAAGATGGTTGTCAAGATATATTCTATTAAACCATTCAAGGTCCCGGGTGTTTGCTTTTATGTTAAGTTGTTTTAACAGGAATTTAAAAGCATTTTCAGAATAGAAATGAAGCTTTGTAAACTGCTTATTATTGGATCGGGACCGATTTTTTATAGTCATATCATGATTAAATAACTGAGATTCATATAGGCTTACCAATGCTGTTTCTGATACAGGTAGCCGGTATTGTTTTTTTATTGCCTTTATCATGTGAACATGCGCTAATTTGTCACTTTCAGAATCCATTAAAGTTCCTCCAAAGTCAAAGAACACTGCCTTTAGAGATTTTTTATTATTCATAGAATATTCTAAAATCCTTTCTTTAATTCATTATTCTACAATTATATATTGAAGTCAGCAAATTAAGATAAATATTTATCAGCATACTAAAATTATAACAGATATATGCAGAATTTATAGGTATTAAGTTGTCTTAATCCCTGATTTCTGCCATATTAATTATTTTATTTTAAAATAAAAAGTTGCCTGAAATAGTGATTTTCTTAAATTAGGGTAGAACTTGTTTAAAATTATGTGTAGAATATTAATGAAAAAACAAAAAAATAAAGATAGCAAAGGAGAATAGAAATGGAAATTAAAATGGTAAGGCTGGAATTTCCGGAAGATGCAAATATCATACTAGGGCAGACTCATTTCATCAAAACTGCTGAAGATATTTATGAAATAATGGTTTCCAACGTGTCCGGTATGAAATTCGGAGTTGCCTTTAATGAAGCCTCCGGCCCTTGCTTGGTAAGGGCTGAAGGGAATGACAATAAATTAAAATCATTAGCCATTTCCAATATAAAAGAAATTGGAGCAGGGCATGCCTTTATTATAGTTATGCAGGACGCTTTTCCAATTAATGTTTTAAATGCAATTAAGCAGTGTCCCGAAGTATGTCATATATTCTGTGCTACTGCTAATCCGGTGGAAGTGCTGGTGGCTGAGACAGAGCAGGGTCGTGGTATAATTGGGGTTATTGATGGGTCTCCACCTAAGGGAATAGAAAAAGAAGAAGATGTTGTAAAAAGAAGAAAGTTTTTAAGAACAATTAATTATAAACTTTGATATTGTAACTGCAGTTTCTTCTAAACAGTGTCGATTATTATCTTTAGATAAGTAGCCGTTATCTATTTTATAATTATCAGAGATAAGTATTTTTTAAAACAAGGCTTTCGCTATATTCTATCATCTGTTTCGAGAAAATATATTAATAATTTATGTGTTAATATAAATTATTGTTAAATTTTATGATTTTTAGGAAAGGTTATCATTGTGATTCAGGTTAAAAAACTAAGCAAAGTTTTTCATGATAAAAAAAGAGGCGAGATAATTGCGGTCAATAATATTGGTTTTCATTGTGAAAAGGGACAGATATTCGGCTTGTTGGGACCCAACGGTGCCGGGAAAACTACTACTCTGAGGATACTGGCGACTATGATGACTCCTACGTCAGGAGAGGCTTTTGTTAACGGGTATAATGTAGAAAAAGAAGCTCATAAGGTCAGACAAAGTATTGGGTTTCTTTCCGGCGAAACAGGGTTGTATGATAGGTTTACCCCACGTGAAACCATTCTCTTTTTTGGAAAAATTAATGGTATGAGTAGGCGTGAGATAGAAAAGAGAATGGCAGAGATATTCCAAATATTAGGAATAAAGGATTTTCAGGATGTCAGGGTTGACAAGCTTTCTACCGGCATGAAGCAAAAACTGTCAATAGCAAGGGCAATTATCCATAATCCCCCTGTATTGATTTTTGATGAACCTACAGTAGGACTGGATGTTATTACCGCTAGAGTAGTAATTGAATATATCAGGGGATTTAAAAAACAGGGGAAATGTATTATTTTTTCTACACACCAGATGCATGAAGCAGAAAAGTTATGTGATGATATTGCCATCATTCATCTTGGCAGGATTCTTTCCATGGGTACGCTGGAAGAATTAAGAAAGAAGATTTTAGTTGCAGACCTGGAAGAGATATTTTTTAAATTGATAGAAAAAGAGAGTCATATATGAATTGGAATAATATTCGTCTAATATATTGTAAGGAAATTTCCGGGGCTATCCGTGATCGCCGGACATTGATAAGTATGATTATTATACCGCTTATTTTTTATCCATTGCTTTTTTTGGGGATAGGGTATTTTACAATGGCAGGACAGCAAAAATCAGATACTGTGGCTTCAGTTGTTGCTGTAAAAGGAGGCGAATATGCCCCTGGCTTGATAGAAATTTTAAAACAGAATGAAAAAATCCAGATGATTAGCTTGACTGAAGATTTGAGTGAAGGGCTGGAATCCGGAGAATTCTATTTATTAATGGAAATACCTGAAAATTTTAATGTGAATATAAATGAGGAGAGTACTCAATCTATTACTATTCAGTATGACTCAACTGCCCAGTATTCACAGACTGCTAGGAGACGGATTACTGATTTATTAGAAGAATTTAAGCAACAAATTGTTCAGACCAGATTAGAGAAATTAGGGTTAAGTCTTGATTATATCCAGCCATTAGATACTCAGTGGCTGGATATTTCTTCAGACGAAAGAAAGGCCGGAGCAATTTTAGGCATGCTTTTACCATATATAATTGTTATATTAATTTTTATTGGGGCCATGCATTCAGCTATAGATATTACCGCTGGGGAAAAAGAGCGAGGAACGATGGCAACTTTACTTGTAAGCCAACTTAGTAGATTGGAAATTGTTATCGGGAAATATTTTACAGTCATGACTATTTCTGCTACCAGCATGTTATTGGGATTATTGGGGCTTAGTATTGCATTTCTTACGCCGGCTTATGTATTAGGTGAGTTATCATTAATCAAAATACATTTTTCATTTTACACTTTTATATTATTTTTTTTAATTCTGGCGCCACTAGTAGGATTAGCAAGTGCCATCTTATTATTAATCGGGATATTTGCCAGAAGCAATAAAGAAGCCTCTACCTATGTTACTCCGATTTATATGATAGCTATCTTTTTGGGGATGATTTCGCTGAGCCAGGGAATGGAATTAGCGGAACCCATGTTTTTTATTCCTATTTTAAATAATAGCTTCACTTTTCGGGAATTGTTGATGGGAATTATTGATT
>CAZWUL010000081.1:0-1456 GCA_964636625.1 uncultured Atribacterota bacterium
CATCATCCTGAGATAGTAAATTCTTAGATTCTTCCGCAGCCCTCCTGATATTCCTGGGCACGCTTGTGTCCCCCATAATATGCTTTAAAATCTGATTACAACGTTCAAATGATTCTGTACTCATAATAATGCCTCCATTGAGTTAATTGTGCTTAAAATGGTAATTCATAAAAAGCCTTATCCAAGTTTCTTTATATTTTGAGCTTTAAAAAGGTTTTGGTGAGAAAAGTTAAAAAACGAGTGGCAAGTTCTTAAAATGATATTAAAAGCCAATAATACGTTTAAATAAAATATTTTTATAAAATATTTGATTTAACCAATTTAATCCCTTGAGACTGCGATTGCAACTGTAACACCATTGTATGCAGATTTTTTCAGAATAAGACGTGATTGTTTACCAGCCCGGATTAGAGCTACAGGCTCAGAAACACCAGGCACGCCAAATTCACGCTTCACAAGAGTAGAAGGAGTGCAATCAACGTTTTCAAATCCTGCAATTTCATTTAAAGACAGTATTTCCAGTGGTAAATTGGATTGAGAAGCAACAGTAATAATACCTTCTTCATCTTTTTTGACATCAGCAGTGGCCAATGCATCCAATCGCTCAAATGGTAAGTGCAGGTGTTGGAGCGCGGATCGAATTGCAAAAAAAACTTGATCAACCGTAACTCCCTTTTTACTACCCAGACCCGCCACCATTCTCTTAGGATGTAAATCCAGACACTTATTTGATCCTCCCTCCGATGGAAAATCATTACAAAATAAAGAAACACGTAAGAATGATTCATCCCAGGTTTTAATCTGGTAAGATCTGTTTATGAGGGGATGATTGGTTAAAAATTGAAAACGTTTTGGTAGATATAGTTCAACTTTCACATCGTCAGCGATTAACTGGTTAACTTCTTTAATGAGATGAGGTTGTTCAACTTGTAACCAGTACTGATAGGCTAAGGTATCAATGCCCAGCTTACCTTTTAAATCAGTGGCTGTGGTTATGACTGGAACCGCACCTATTAATCCGGCAATTTTAATTGAAAAATGATGAGCCCCTCCCAGATGACCTGATAATAAACTGATAACATGTTTTTTATTTTCAGAAACTACCAGAACCGCAGGATCCGTTAACTTGGACTTGATAAGCGGGCAGATGGTCCTGACCATGATCCCAGTGGCCATTATAGCAACCCAACAGTCATAATCGTAGAATGAAGATTTTAAAGTATCTTTAACGTTTTTATGGAATACGTCAACTTTCATAACTGTGGGATCATTCTTTAAAACTTGTGCCATTTCACTGGCAATGGTACTCCCTTCTTTAGTCACACTGATAATTGCAAATCTCATAGAATCACATATAGAATTTTGGTATAGAAGTTAATTGAATAATAATTTAAAACATTCATGAAACATAACTTAGAATTGGTTGGGATAAAACTGAGACTTGGAGAATTCATTT
>CAZWUL010000081.1:1556-4677 GCA_964636625.1 uncultured Atribacterota bacterium
AATGTTAATTCATTTAATGTTAATTCATTTAATGTTAATTCATTTAATGTTAATTCATTTAATGTTAATTGTTTATTATTTACATCCATCCTATTTTCAAAGGATGATTCAAAGGCCTGATTAAATTTTGAAATTATAATTTTTAAAATTAGATTGGAAAAAATGGAAGATTATGTAGAATATGATTTAGAATATAATTTTAGAATACGATTATTAGAATTGGAATTGCAAATATAATTAATAGAAAAATTACCACTGTAATCATAGTTAATTTAACGGCCTTTTTTACCATTTCAGGGGTTAATCCATTTTTAGGGCGTCCGAGGATGTATACATTGGGTTTGATCAGTTGAATATCCAGAGCTCCTGCAGCTGCAGCCATTGGATATCCCGAGTTTGGGCTTGGTGTTTTTCGTGCATCAGCTAACATAACCTGCCAGGAAGATTTGTAATTTAAACCCATTAACAAAGCGGATATTATTATTAATAAACCCGTGGCTCTGGCAGGGACATAATTAATAACATCATCCAACCTTGCAGGAAACCATCCCATATCAATATTTTGAGGGTCTTTATAACCCACCATTGCATCCAAAGTATTCACCACCCGAAATGAAACTCCAGCCATGACCCCTAAGAGAAGGGGAAACTGAAAATCAGAAGATCTCAGTCCACTCAGCCCTAAAAAATTTAAAAATGGATAAATTACATTGTCCCCCATGGTTATTATCAGAAGAGTTCCCACTGACCCACAGAGGAATATGTAAAAAAGAGGACTGATAATGGAATCAGTGATATTTTCAGTTAGAGTTTCAATTGCAGCGGAAACCACCCCCTCTAATGATAATTGAGAAGTTTTACGACTGACTAAATATGAAACAAAAATTCTAGCTTTATCTAAATCTATATTTAATGATGAATACACTTCAAGTACAGATTTTATCAGAGATTTGATTGCAAAAGTTGTTGAAAGGATTATTGAAACCACTGCCAAGTAAATAATGTAGTTGAATGAAGAAATATATAAAATCATGATAATAAGTAAATTAAAGGTGATGAGAATGATTAAAGTCATTACGAAACCTGATAATCTTTTTTTATTTTTACCGGTATTCGTTAAAAAATTACGAATTTTTGTTATAGATTTACCCATCCAAACCACAGGATGAATTGATACTGGCAACTCTCCTAAAGTTAAATCAATGAAAACAGCTGCGAAAATCACGATTAGAAGTTCAATTTCCATGGGTTTACCTCAACTAGCAAACTCGAATTACCACATTATTCGAATTACCACATTATTTGTTTTTCTTAAATCTAATTCTTATAAAGCTATTACTTTTTAATGTTGTTGGATGAAGAGTGTATCATTCTATTTAGCCTATCATAAAGGTTTAAAATGATATTCAAACGCAATATAGGAAGTAGTTTTTTATTTTGAAAAAATAGCTTCCAAGGAGTAAGACGGTGATTTCAAGTGTAACTTTTCTTAAGATGTTACACTGTAAAAAACTGAAAAATAATTGCAGGTGAGAAAAAAGTGGCTGTTAGTAATTCATGACATGAACTGGTGATATAAATCGATTTGATATTCTTATTATTCAAAGAGTAAGACATGAGTTGCAAGTGTAACTATCAAGATGTTCCCTCAAAAAACAAATGGAATCAGAGATAGATTTCAAGTGTAATCATATACTAAAAGTTAGTCTAATTGAACAAAGATTGAATTTGATCAATAAGTGATACATCTATTTCAAATGTAATTTTTTACAATTATTATATCCTAATAAAAAATGAATTAAAAAAATGGACTAGTCACTATTAAATATTGTGAGAGATCAATTGCAAGTGTAAAAATAATATAAATATAATTAAATATTATTATTTATATAGTATCTATAAAATTATTAAAGATTTAAACAAGAATATAGTATTAATTTTTTTAATCATTTGATTTTATATTACGTTCTTGCATACTTTCCTGTGTTTCAAATTATTATAAATTCAGTTTTTATTTTGTTTTATTTGATTTTTAATACGTCTTTTTTGAAAATACTATATTTTAAGGCAAATTTTAATCTATATAATTATTATACTTATTTATTTCAGGTCTTATTATTGTAAAACCCATTTAGTCGTTTTTTTTATTCTTTTAATCTATTATCTTTCATTATCTTTTATTATTCTTTTTTATTTTTTAAATAAATTAATTATATGTATTTTATTATTACTTTATTTGATCTATATTCGTTTTTTTACAGTTGAAATTGATCTCTCTTTCTATTTTACATAAATGATCATTTTTCTTTTTTACACTTGAAATGCACCTCTCCCAAAACCATACAACATTCCTAATTTTTAAATCGTTTTTTCATTCACTTGAAATACATCTTTCCAGCAAGATTTGATTTTTATGTTAGATTTTTTTTACACTTGAAATTGACCTCTCACCATACCATTAATATAGGATTAGTTACTTACACTTGAAACGCACCTTCACTTTGTAAATCATGATGATTTTTTTACACTTGAAACCACCCTCTCTTGGGTTCAACGTATCAATGTAAAATGAAAATCTCATCTTGCCTTATGTTTTGGTGAAATTCCCTAGATTAAAGTCCGGATTCAAATCATAAAACTAAAATATAACTCATTACTTTGTAATACTGGTTTAAATTCTATTTATCCAGTGTTCAAATCCATGAAATTGACGTGATTTGATAAATGATTTGGGATTAAAATAATTAATCGTATTAGATGACTAATAATGTTATACATGAGATGATCCAGTTGGGGTGACTGGTATTTTCCCCATGTATTTGAGTTAACAATTATAGTTGCAACGTTTCAATTTGAATTAGGGACTTAAAATGTATTTTTATTATAAGAAGTGGTATTTATGAATATTTTTGAGGAATTGGGCGACAAAAATTCAGTTTTTAAATGTAAAAAGTTTTTAGACCATAGATTTCTACCGGATAATTTACCTCACCGTGAGGATCAGATCAAATCTGTGGCTAAATATTGGGTTGAAGCATTGAAAAATGTAACACCCCCGGATGTAACTGTTTATGGTAAGACTGGTACTGGGAAAACTGCTGTGGCCAAGTTTGCCAAGTAA
>CAZWUL010000082.1:0-4524 GCA_964636625.1 uncultured Atribacterota bacterium
CCAAATTAAACAAATTTATTTTAGTACAATTTACAAAATAATAGTTAGTAATTAATTACAAGCAAATAACTGACCAATAAGAATCATTAACTACTAACAAAATAATAAAACTTTTTTTCATTATATATAATATTTTTTTAAATGGCAATTTATTTTATATTAATTGATATTTTTTCTATAAAATATTTACTTGTTTAAGCCTTCTATTATTCCTTTTATATTAAATATTGTTTAAGCGAGCTTATTTATATTTCCTGCCATGATACCTTTTTCCAGACATCAATAAGGGTGCCCACCACAACTTCTTCCTGGTATCCTTTATCATAAACAATATTCATTGTGCCTCCTCCACCATTAAATATGCCATCATCAGCTACTACAGCACCTTTTTCAATATTTATTCCACCATTTAGAATAAAAGAAGATTCAGTTTGAATAATGCCTTCTCCGTGGATACCACCGCTGCAGGTAATATCTCCCTTAGCAACAAGTGCCAGCGGGTTATCATAAAATTCAGAATGTTCGATATAAACATCGACATTACCCTGCACTGTAATGCTTCCGGTGGCAAATATTGCACCATCACTGATAGTAAGTGATGAACATGGTGGCTTTATAATCACGTCCCCATCAATATAATGAATGCCTTCTAATGTTTGAGTTGTATTAAAAATTACAGAGGTATTGTCTCCGTAATAATTACCTTGATTAACAGCTAAGTTATAATAATAGTTAAAATCTACCTTTGGTATTGTTTGATATCCTTGATTTATTCCTTCTGGGTAACCGGTAATTGTCCCGGTAGCTGAAGCCGTTCCGTTTACCAGCTCGAATGAAGCGCCTGCAACTCCCAAATCACCATTGGAATGAATATCACCATGAATAAAAATATTTCCATGTATTGTCATATTGCTATCGGTAAGCACTGCATAATTATAAGCTAAAAAATTATTTGGAGCTGTATCTTTTACTAATACAACCTCAATGGCTCTTTCTCCTTTATCGTATTGCCCCTGCCCTAAAACAGTACCCGTGGATTCAAATACAATTCTTTCAATGCCATCAGAGCTATCACCATCTTTAACAACAACTTCAAACTTTTCATTACCATTTTCTTCTCCATAGGTTCCTCTGAAATTGATACCTTGGCTATTATATGGAGAGAAATTTACAAACCACAATGCTTTATCAATTCCCGTTTCAGCAATATAGAAAGCACGGTTGGATTCTCTCTGTAGGGTAGATAATTTTGAATCATTGCTGGCCATAGTTAATAAAGACACCGCAATTAAGCCAAGCACAAAAACGAAAATCACTGTAGCAAGTAAAGCCATCCCTTTCTCGTTCAATGATTTTTGATACTTATTTTTTTTGATAAGGTTTTTCATTTTAACCTCCTTATCATTTTATTGAATTAAAATATTATAAACCATAATTCCTTAGATTAACTTCAGAATTTAACTTAATATCTGCATTCCCATCATTATCAACATCGATTTCCAATACAATATTTACCTTTGAATCATCTAATTCACTGATATAAAAATTTTTTACATATTCAATAAAAATATTAGTATCCCTTTTCAAAGATTCACCGGGATTTCCGGACCATGAGTATGTTACAGTATATGCAGATTTTTCACCCAGTTCAGGAATATTTACAGTTAAAGATTTATTATTTTCCACAGCACCTATAGATTCACCATGTCTGATTTCCCTAACCATCTGATCCATTGCCTGCCTGGCTTCTCGCTGAGCTTTTAATTGACTTTGACCAGTAACCCATGAGCGTATACCTCCTGAAAAAAATGTTACTAAACCTATTATGACAATAGACAATATAGCAACAGTTACCATAATTTCTATTAAAGTAAAACCTTTGCTATTAGTGAATTTATTTTTCATTTTACCTATTATTCTTGACTTTTAAATTTTTAAATATAATTATGCTAAGCTTCTAAATATTATGTACCGAAATTTATTTCGTTTAAGTATTCGCAGTCTGGTTCAGCGTTAAATATCGTTGTGAAATCCACATTATTAGAAAGTCGATTATTAAAATCATAAGTAATTTGATATTCTCCAGGCTCTAACAATGTCGGCGAAATATTTACTGTATCTCCATTGCCAATATTCCCGGAATAAACTGGTACACCATCAATCTTAATAGTTGCTATTCTTGCCGAATCGTTATACGAAAAGTATAAATTGTATATTTTTAGCGTACCACCGGTAACGTTTATATTATATTGTAATCCTTTTTTGTTTGCATCAACATTTAAACTGACTAAACTGATATTCCTTTCAGTTCCTTCAGTTACTATAATTTCCAGGTTGCTACTGTATTCAGAATCGCTGGATATTTGATTTCCACCGAAAGTTGATATAGCTTTAATTTCCACTACTCCAGGTGCACATTTCCCGCGAAAATCTATAGAAGCCTCTCCGTTTATGGCAGTTACTTTTGTATCTCCTACTGTGGTAAAACCACCAAATTGACTCCCGCTGACTATACTAAAGGTAACCTCACCAACATAATCAGTAACTGTCAATCCCGACTGGTCTTTAATAGTTGCATTAACAATACATGAATCATGATACTTGCCGAAAATATTAACAGAATCTCTCGTTGATTCAAGAAGAATATAGCTTGCTTCTACATAAAAATATACTATGGTCTGACCGGGGTCTATCCCGGGTGAGCTAGCAGTAATAGTTGCAGTCCCGGAATCATTTTCATTACTTGCATAAAGCGTTACCCATGCTTCGCCATTTTGATAATTTTCATCATCTGGGTATACTGTTATTTCTTGAATAATAAGACTACCATCAAAACTACCTCTTGTAGTAGTAAAAGTGATCGGCTGTTCATAATTCATTACCGGTTTATTATCACTATCTCTAACAATTGCAGTAATTTTTGTTGTTTCATTGCTACCCACCCTAATCCCACTAGGCTCAGCCCTTACATCAATATGATCTGCAACCAGTGGTTCATTAATGCTAATTGTAGCAGTATCAGAAATCAGAACACCGCTACTATCACTTGCCTGTATATTAACCTGTCCGCTCATCGTGGGAGTAAAAATAACAGTAGTTGATGATATGCCTGATGCAATCGAAACAGGATTCTCAGAAAATAAACCACTTCCGGTAGATCCGCTTATAATACTTAAATCAATATCTATAGACTCTGCATTAGGGTTATTCACAGTAATTCCGTTAACATCCTTTAAAGTTATTGTTAGTGTTGAATCTCCAAAAGTAAATATCTTATCAGGGTTCACATTTAGATCAATAGCATAAGGTGCCCCGGAAATAAAAATCTCTATGCTTCCTGAATATAAATTGGTTGCACTTCCAGTCACAACCGCACTACCAGGATTATCTCCGGCATAATATATTATTGTCGCAATACCTTCATCGGTCTCACGTGAAAGTGGTTCAGCCAAAGTGCCCACTCCTGTTAAACTAAAATCTACATTAGCAGAACTTCCCTCAGTAACAGTACCTCCCTGTGCATTTTTTAGATAGGCATTAATATCAATGGTTTCACCTGGATCTATTATCACTGGATCGATAGGAGAGAAATTTTTATAAGCTTCCAATTCTATCCTCACTGCCCCCCAGGTAGCAAGTATGTCAATAGTATCATGTCCTACATCGGGATCATCGGGAACTTCTGCTTTTATTGTAATTATTCCAACTTCATCAGCCCCTAATCCACTGTTTTCAACTGGAGAATGAAATACGCATTGAGCAATACCATTTTCCGGAGATATAATTACCTCCTGTAGTTCGTTATTTAAATACCCTAAATTTGAATGAGACATAGAAATAATAGAAATTTTAATATCCTTATTCCAATATATATCCGTATTGCCCTTTGCATCTTTAACGACAGCAGTCAATTGTGCTGAATCTCCAACCGGGTATACTACATTATAAGGATATACGTAAAGTAAAATTCTTGAACCTTCTCCCGGTAATAATTCCATACGGGCAATAACCATTGAAGAATCTTCATGTTTATTATTGCCATCTCTATCTTTCCAGTATACTCGAGCTAAAACTTTTTTTAGATTGGGGCTACCGTCTATATTTTCAGTAACAATAACTTCTTTTTCATATTTTGTTCCAGAGATAATTGTCCGTGGAATATTTCCGACTTCTTCAAAATCCATATTTTTTACGTCTTCTAGTGCTTTTCTAACATAATTAACTGCTTCTGTACGATCCTTTGAATCAGCCATTCCCATAAAACCTGCACTGTAAGCCTGAAAAATGCCAAAGACAGCAAGGGCCAAAATTGCCACTGCTACCATGAGTTCAATTAATGAAAATCCCTTTTGGTTTCGGGATATTTTATTCATTTGTAACATTTTGGGAATACCTCCTTTTGCAAGTATACCGTATAACGTATACCGTATTACGTTTAAATCCAAGTATAAACTATGAGCAATATATAATTTACCTATTTTCAAGTTACAAGGTGTAAGATACTAGACGCAAGGTAAAAACTGT
>CAZWUL010000083.1:0-4522 GCA_964636625.1 uncultured Atribacterota bacterium
GCCAGCCCCATGTGACATTCCGATTTTCATTGATTCACCCTTGCTCGGTTTAATACTAAATAATTAAAGCTATTTTAAGCCATTCTAAAAGCATCTAATGCGAATAGAATTGGAATTATTCTAGTAGAGAGTTGGGAGGTTAGCCTATTTAAATATACCCCTTTATTCAAAGGCCCCATAGAGTCATTTAGTGAGTCTTAAATGGAAAAAGAATGAAATTTCACGGATTAAAAGTGAAATATTACCATTTAACAACTGGAATGAACATAAATATGTATTGTTAAATTTGATTTTTATGAAAAATGAGGGGGAATGAACATGGCTTCAATGCATAAAAAGTTCGGGTGGTTTGAATGAATGTTAAAAAGCCAAATATAGGGATTAGAGGAAGGGTTTTAGATAGGGATAGTCATCCCATGGAGGGTCTGGTGGTTCAGGTGGAGGGTGCTGGGAAGAGGGAATCAATCCTGAAAGATAGCCGTGCCCTGGGAGTACTGGATAAAATATCCCCTGTTTCACTTAAAGACTATCCAGTGTTAGGTGAGTCTGAAACTGATGAAAATGGTTTTTATGAAGTGCTGTATCCCCCCAGCAGTTACCAAAACATTCTGGATGATGAACCCACCATCCAAGTGTTGGTTAAGGATGTATTGGGGGTTTCAGAGCTTAAAAGGACAGATAAGTACACCATTGTATCTGAAACCTTAAAGGACGTGGAGGATATTATCATCCCCCGTAACTGGGCAGAGGGATGGTACGTTACCCTGGGAGGCTCACGGAAGTCACGGTTCACGGATGATAATCAGGTGGAGGTTCTGGTTGATAACCAGATAGAACTGGAAAGTGTGGTTGAATCCATTGAAAAGGCACAGTCCCACATTTACCTCACCCAATTTGAGTTTGAGACGGATTTCACCGCCACTTTCACCAGTGAAGGGGATGGTTTCCGTCCTAAAAGTGTTTTAACCCGTAACTTTCAGGAAGCAGCAGAAAGGGGAGTGGATGTTAAAATAATTTTAAATGAAAACTTGGCAGTGCCGGATAGTTTCTCAGAAATGGAAGAATTTTTCCAGGATAGTCCAGTTGAGATCCGTGAATTTAAGTCCCATGGCCTACATGTGATGCACGCCAAAACCCTGGTAATTGATGGTGAAGAGGCTTATGTGATAGGATCCCCTTTTAAAAAGGATTACTGGGACTCAGCACAGCATAGAATTCATGAATCTCGGCGAAACCCCCTTGGTGTTCGACCAGTTCACGATGTGTCCATTAAACTGAGGGGAGGGGCTGTTTACCATGTGGAAGAATTTTTCTGCCAGATGTGGAATTACATTGCCCAGGAAGAATACCATGGACAGGGAAAAATAGAACCCCACACCAGGAATCCAGTTTCAAGCCCGACCGGGAAAACACCGGTTCAAATTGTCCGATCAGTTACTCCAGAAACATTAACTGAGGATGGTGAATTGGGGATCTTCGAAGGTTACCGTAAGGCATTTGCTCAATCCCAACAATTCATATACCTTGAAAACCAGTTTTTAACCAATAAAAGCATAATTAAAGCTTTGAAAAATGTGATGAATGGTAACCATGACTTGGAAGTAATAGTGGTGATGAACGAGAATCCGGATAACCCTGGATATAAGAGATGGCAAAACCAGTGCTTGGAGAAATTGGGAATAACCACATTTCAAGATATTCTGGACCATCCTCAAATTGGCTTTTTCACCCTATGGTCTACCCGGTGTGAGAAAGAAAAATTCAGAATACAACCCATTTATGTGCACACCAAGGTGGCTATTGTAGATGATATCTGGGCCACGGTGGGCACAGCAAACCTGGATGGTTCCTCCCTCACCTACGTCAATGAACTGGAAGGAGTTTTTGACATGGAATTCCACAGAAACATGGAAATGAATGCCATTCTGCACCAAAATTCCGGTGAAGAGATTGTGAAACTGCGAAACACCCTGTGGGGAGAACATCTGGGGACGGAAGATGCCCCCATCACAGGAGCAGACAATAGCTGGTTGAAACTCTGGCAAAAAGTTGCTAATAAGAACTTAAAATCATTAAAACAATCCAAACCATACCTGAATGGGCAGATACTCCCCTACAGTAGTGAAGACTCTGTTGAAGATCAGCTAAAAGGTTTGAACCTGGAAACTAGAGACTGGGATATTTTAGATTGATTTCCTGGAATTACTCCCTGATTAGAGGGTTCGGTTTACATGCATTACCCGATTTATATGCATACAATTTAGTAATAAATTTTAACAAAACATGGAAATATTGAACAATATTCATATTTTATACGAATTAATGATATAAAATTTTAGTTTATCTTAATAATTCAAAATATATTTAAGTTATTAAAAATATAATTATAATTAATTATTTAGATTGATGGCCTCGGGGGTTTTAAAATGAAAATAAAAAACGACTTAATTGGAAAAGAAGTTGTAGATGAATCAGGAGACCAAGTAGGCATAGTAGACGATGTTGAATGGAATTTTAAAAGTAACCAAGTTGAAGCCATAATCCTTAAAGAAGCGGGCATATCTGCCAAAATAGGCCTGGGTGATAAGAAGATTGTAAGTTACGATATGATCGAAGCCATTGGCGATAAATTACTGATTAAAGGGAAATTATTTTAATTAATGAGGTGAGGATTATGGGGGAACTAAAGGGTAAAATTAAAGAAAAAGAAGGAGAAGTTAAGGGTAAAATTAAAGAGTTAAAGGGAGAACTTAAAGGAAAATCTAAGGAAAAGGAAGGGGAAATAAAAGGTAAAACTAAAGAAGAAGTTTGATTAATCCAGAAAACCTGTAATTATAGAGGAACTACCTTTTTTTAATTTAGGCTAGTCCACATAGTGTACTCATTCTTTTTTTAATCCAATTACATTCTTTCTTCATATTCCAATTCTTTAAATTTAATTTTAAACTCAGTACCATTCTTTCTGTTCAATTCAATGGTACCTTCCAGTTGATTCACCAAACTGTTCACCAGTTGCAGGCCTAATGTATCAGTCTCGTCAAAATCGATGTTTTCCGGTATTCCCACACCATTATCACTGATAATCAAATTGTAACACCTATCACTGGAAGAATGAAGTTCTATCTTGAATTCACCCGGCTCAGTATGGGGAAATGCATATTTTAAAGTGTTGGTTACCAGTTCACTGATGATCAGGCCACAGGGGATGGCTGTTTCCAGCCCCATCATCACTTCCTCCAGTACAATGATGGTTTTTATCTGGTTGGAATCCACGCCATAGGAATAGAAAAGATCAGAAACTAGACTGCGGATGTATTCTGTGAAGTTGATTTCCGAGAAATTACGGGACTTATAGAGCTTTTCATGGATCATGGCCATGGATTTAACCCGGTTCTGACTTTCTTTAAGGACATTGACGGCTTCTTCATCGTTAACATACTGCTTCTGGAGGTTGAGTAAACTGGAAATGATCTGCATGTTATTTTTAACCCGATGGTGGATTTCCTGGATTAGAACTTCTTTTTCCTTAAGTGAAGATTTCAGGGCATCTTCGAATAATTTTCGCTCGGTAATATCACGGGCCACCATTACAGTGTAAAATGCATCAATAAACTTCACCAGACTGATACTCATCTCCACATTGATTTGAGATCCATCACTCCCCTGTAGAACTGTTTCAATAGTTTTACGGTTCTGGAGATGTTTCCCATCAAATAAACTGAATATTATTGTTCTCATTTCATCCAGTTTATCCGGGGCTATTATATCTTCCACATTCATTTCCAGCATTTTTCCAGCTGAATATCCTAGTTGTTGACAGGCAGAATTATTAACATCGGTGAAATGGCCAGATGGGACTTCTGAAAGGAATATTGCTTCATTAGTTTCATCCAGGAGTGCCCGGAATCTTTCCAGTTCAGAAAGTCTCTCCTGTAATTCAGGATAGTAACTCTTTCGGATTGATTGTTCACCTAATCCTATTATTTTCTCACGTATGGAATCCCAATTATCCTCAGAATTAGAGTGCATTTTTAAAGATCTCCTCTACATCCTGCGGGGTAGGTCTCCGAGGATTAGTTATTATACAGGCATCATTCATGGCTTTAGCTGCAAGTTCTGAAATGTCACTGGAGGTAACCCCAACATCATGGAGGGAATAATCAACTTCAGCTTCAGCCTTCAAATCCCTAATTTTCTTTATTAAGGCCGATTGAACTTCGTTATCATCCATTCCAGTAATTTTCAGGTTAAAAACTTTGGCAATTTCTCTGTACTTCCCGCTTTCTGCCTCAAAGTTAAATTCAACCACATGATCCAGGAGTAATGCATTGCATTCACCATGTGGTAAATCCAGAAATCCGCCGAGACTATGGGCCATTGCATGCACCAACCCCAAACTAGCATTAGAAAAGGCTAATCCTGCATTTAAAGAGCTGAGCATCATTTTACCCCTTAAATAAATGTTTTCCAAATCATTGCTGGTGGGGATCAGGTTCTGTGAAGCCAACCTAATAGCTTCCAG
>CAZWUL010000084.1:0-4452 GCA_964636625.1 uncultured Atribacterota bacterium
TATACCTGGTGGGACTATCGCACCAATGCCCGCCCGCGAAATGTTGGCTGGCGCCTGGACTACTTTTTGGTCAGCTCTGAGCTGATGCCGCGTGTGGAGGCTGTTGAAATCCACGACGACGTCATGGGCTCAGACCACTGCCCGGTGAGCTTGATCTTGAAAGATTAGGAGGGGGAAAATTTTTTCCTAAAAAAGCGTTCTCAGACCACAAAAATTGTTGAAATATTGGTTTAAATGGTGTATAATGTAATTGTGTATTGACAAATAAATACAAGCATTTAGCATAACCGGCAATAATCCCTCTGGGACAGATTTGAGATAAATCTAAAACACATTTTTCTGGATAGATTTTTTGAAAATCTTTCAATTTCTTCAATGTTCAGGTTTTTACTGCGTTACCGATGCAGGTTAAAAATCCAATCAGAGTTCTTTTTCATCAGTTCTTGACCTGTTTAAGCGGTTTATTTATCAAAATTAATCACGAAAACTAAAAAGGAGCAATCATGCAACCAAAAAATGTACTTACGATCTGTATCATTGTATTTGTTCTTTCAGGTATGTTGGTAAGTTCAGTGTTTGGATTACCAATGTATCCTGAAAAAGAAATTTTTCCAGTCCAAACAAAACCTGAGATAGAGCGAAACCCGGTTCAGGAAAGCGGATATCATCAAGAGCTTATAAAATATCCAACTTTCTATGAAAAAATTGATCGGGCTGGCACATACATTGGCGACTTCAGACCAGGAGTTGGGGCGGATGACGACAATGCTTCTGTGGTACCTGTAAAAAAATCCTTTGGTTCCAGTGAGACAATTGTGGACTTATTCCAGGGATCAGTACAGGGTTCATCACCCTGGCAGCAGCTCAACCAGGACGGTTTTGGTGATAATAACTTCCAAATCCCCTCGGTTCAGGAATTTGAAGGCTTTTTATATGCCGGTACCTGGAAGAATGTAGATGAAGTCATTTCAGCCGAGGTCTGGCGGACAGCTGACAGCAGCAACTGGGTAAAAGTGGATGAAGGTTCGCAAAATGGATGCGCTGATCTGGTAGTGTTTGACGGATATCTTTATTGCGGCAGCTGGGACGGCGTAATTTGGCGTACCAACGACGGAATCACCTGGCAGGAGATTGTTTCGGATGGATTTAGCGACCCTAATAACGGCATTGCTCGATTTGCGATCTATAACAACATGCTCTACGCCGGCACCTGGAACGGAATCACGGGCACCCAAATCTGGCGTACCAGCAACGGCACGTATTGGGAAATTTTCGCCAATGGGCTGGATCCTAATAACATTGCAGTCGGCGCAATATCCACAGAGGTTTTTGACGGCTACCTGTATTGGGGCACAGCTAACTGGGAGACAGGTGCACAATTATGGCGCACAGACGGCAGCACATTAACCCAAATCACAAGTGGTACTTCACCGGCAATCTCTTCGCTGGCAGCTTTTGGTGGCTATCTGTATGCAGGTGTCTGGGATGAGACCAGCACCCAGTTATGGCGCTCAGCTAATGGTACTGATTGGACGCAACTGCTGACTTTCAGCGATTTGGATTCAGACATCAAGTATGAGAATGGACTACAGGTATATGACGGCATGCTCTACCTGGTTGGAGCCAATCACGACAGTGGACTGGAAGTCTGGCGCACGGACAACGGAACCGATTGGGAACAGATTGGCTTTGCGGGATTTGGCGACCCAGACAATGGATGGTCCTTCTGGAATAATGCCATCACCACTTTTGAGGGCAAACTTGTTATTTCAACCAATAATTTCAATACAGGGGGAGAGGTTTGGGCGTATGCACCCAACGATTATGAAGTGTATGACGTAGGGTTGTGGTTAAACCTGGGGGTTAAGGATTGGATCTGGGGTCATGCCATTCCCGGCTCGGATGTCACGATCATCACCCCGATCGATACCGTTTATTCTTATGCAGACCCAAACTGTAATGGATGTTTTGGGATCAACGAGCCGGTCGAAATCAACCCGGGAGATACAATCACGATCACTGCTGGACCGGGAAGTTTTCCAGTCGATTTCACAATACCAACGCCTGTGGTGGTTGATGCTGACTCAACCACCGAGCAAGTTACCGGGCAAATCGGCGGATGGGATACCCAGACTGTGGCGATTCATGGCTGGTGGGAAAACGGCGATCAGGAAGTGACTACAGACGCTTCTGGCAATTTCAGTGCAACTTTTAGTGATATCCCGCGGGGAGGGGACGGATATATCCATTTTCCAACCGTCGAGGACGGTGCTGATATCAATTTTCATCAGTACTTCAGAACCCCAGACCTGATCATGGAAATCTCTCCTTTTGCTGATCAGATCGAAGGGCAATATGCACCGGGACATACTATTGGTTTGATTGTGACTGATAGTGAGGACAACTATAAAGCTCAGGCTACCATCCTTACAGGTGAAATCGATTGGTGGGGCGATCGCACTGGATTTGCAACCCAAATGGATGATGGGTATTGGGATCCTTCCAAGCCCGACATTGTTTCTGGAGACAAAATTTATGGTACGGTCGACGGAGGTGCCTATCAATCCTATGCTCAGGTGGGTGAGATTACGGGAATTGTCGATACTTTGACGGATAGCGTCAGCGGTACGATCAATGCGCCCTGGTTGATCCCGGAACCAGGAATAGTGAAAGTGGAGTGTTATGCCTGGGGTGCGCCGGATGGCGCGCCAGTTAAGTACGATACTCTTGTTCCTGATGGCGATCCAGCACATGCCTACAATTGCACTTGGGATCCAAACACTGAGTGGGATGTAGAAGTGAATCAGTGGATCGGCGTTATGTACAGGGATACGCTAGACAACAGAATAATCGAGGGTTTTTATGAGCCCGACTATAACCTGTACCTGCATGTCAATTACTATGGCGACGCGATTGAAGGTTGGTATCCGCCCGGTCATGATGTTACGTTGACCGTAACCGAAGCCGATGGAATCACCCCAAAAGCCACAACCACCATTACAACCACAGAAGTTCCCTGGTGGGGGGGAGATACTGGTTTTTCAACGAGTATGGAAGGTGTGGTCTGGGACCCTGAGCGACCGGACATCCAGGCTGGGGATTGGGTCTCTGGTGAAGTAGATGTGGACGGTACAATCTACTACACTGATGTCCAAATGGGGGAAATCTTTGGCGAGGTCAATGTTGAATCCGACAGTATCACGGGCACAATTGATGTCCCATGGCTTCCTCAGGATGTTGAGATAGAAATCCAATGCCATCCTTGGGGTGCCCCCGATCCAGTCGATGGAAAACAGGACTTTGTCCTCCCTAATGGCGAAGACACTTATTACTGCGAGTGGGATCCTGCAACTGAATGGGATATTCAACCCAACCAGGATGTGGGCGTTCTTTATGGAGACCCGAATGGACATTGGGTCTACAATGGATTTTTTGTCTATTCCTATGAGCTGTACCTCAATGTCAACTACGATCACGACTGGATCGAGGGCAATTATCCTCCAGGCTACGAGGTTGCACTCACAGTGACTGAGAGTGATGGATTAACCGTAAAAGGAACTATAACCCTTGCGACCGGGGATATCCCCTGGTGGGGAGATGGTCAAACAGGCTTTTCCACTAACTTGGAGGGGATGGTTTGGAATCCTGAACGCCCGGATATCCAGCCCGGAGATTGGGTCTTTGGGGAAGTGACAGTCGACGAAACCACTTACTACGCATCCGTTCAATTGGGTACATTTGAGGGAGATTTGTCTGCAGAAACAGATTCTTACTCAGGTACACTTTCAGTGCCCTGGTTGGAACAAGAGGTGCCTGTACCGATTCAATGCCATCCCTGGGGAGGTCCAGAAGGTACTCCCATGATAGAAACAAGTGTTTTTCCGGACGGCATCAGTGAATTTGCATGTGATTGGACAGGAGATTGGGATGTTCAACCAGGACAGGATATTGCTGTTCTCTATCAGGATCCAGGCGGGCATTGGGTGTACAGTGTGCCAATCGCTTATACCGATGAATTGATATTGAATATCCATTATGATCACGATTGGATCGAAGGTAACTATGAAGCCGGTCACGAGATCTTCTTGAGAGTTTTGGATAACTTTGGAGTTGAGAAAGCACACATCACCCTGACATCTGGCTACATCGACGGTTGGGGAAGCACAACCGGGTTTGCCACCCATGTAGAAGGGGCGACCTGGCTTCCAAACCAACCGGACATCCAACCGGGTGATACCATCTATGGCGACGTGGATGGGGGAGTGTTTACTGCGCAAGTCACAATCGGCACAGTTATAGCGGATCTTGATTTTGCGGCAGATCTGGTTAGCGGCACAGTGGATGCCGAATGGTTGCCGCAAAGCGAAGAGCTAAAAGTCAGTTGTGAAATCTGGGAGGAAAACGCCCCGCAAAATAAAGAAGATTGGGTGCTGCCAGATGGATCGGATCCTT
>CAZWUL010000085.1:0-4426 GCA_964636625.1 uncultured Atribacterota bacterium
CCGATCTCGATCCTGACCGGCAAGCTGGCCGCCGACCGGGCGCTCAAGGCGCTGGAGAAGCGGAGGTAGGGGGGGGCAGGATCGACACCGGGATCTGGGCCGCGCTCCTGGGGTATTACCTGGTGATGGTGTTTCCTGCGGGGTAAGGATGAGGGAAATCCGTGGGGAGGGCGTATTGATTAATATGTCCACCATTCAATTGAAGAAGGCAAAGAGGGTTCAGATTTAAAATAAGTATACTCAGTACCAACAATTAATTTGTGTTGAATACCATCAATTGAAATAGAATCTAATAGCATAAAAGGTTCTAGTTTCGTATACAAATTTCAAAAATATGAATTTGAAATATTTCTAGTTATTCATTGATTCAAAACAAATAACTACACCAAAAGAAAATCCACTAACTACTAGAATATGATTTTCTTAATGTAAGTCCTAATTATTATTGGTTTGATCGGGGCCAAAAGGCCAATTCACAGTTCCGCGTTTTTTCCTTTCCGTAAATGGGTCATTGACTACATGCTTATCCATTTCTGACTTTGCTTTATTAACTTCTTGTGAATAATTATCCAATCGTTGTTTCGTGAATTCCACATAATCTGGAGATATATCAATCCCGATATAGTCATGACCCAAAATTTTTGCCGCGACAAGTGTCGTCCCAGTACCACAAAATGGATCAAGGACAACTTTTTTACCTTCACCTGGCATAGAATATATTATCCTAATAGGGATCTCAATAGGAAAAGGAGCTGGATGATTTTTATTCCTTGGAACTGGGTCAAATTGCCAAATCGAACCCATTTTAGCATGACGAGATTCCAATTCTTTACCAACAAGATGGTTACCAATTGGTTTATATAACCAATAAATATGTTCTTCTTGTTGCCAAAAACGCCATCCTCTAATATTTGCTGCTAATGTTCTATCCCAAACGATCTCTTGCCTTAACACCCAATCACTCTTAGATATCCACTCGTAAGGGTGAATTAATTTTCCTTTTTTCCACCGAATTTTATGGTTATAGAACAATGAACCACCCAGTTTTGTGATCCGATGTAATTCGTTTAATACATTAATCTGCCACTCCTGATATCGTTTTTCAACCATTTGATCATCATAATGACTATAACCACTATTTTGAACAAGCCAACCGTGGGATTTGCCATTTTTATTATAGGGAGGTGAAGTCACAGAAATGTCAACACATTCATCTGGTATCTTCCGCATACATTCAAGTGCTTCTTCAACCCTTACAGTATTGATAATTTCTTCAAGCTGAAATGTCATTCTCTAAAACTGCTTTTCCTTCGATCACTAGTGTCAATTTTTGTTAAATCACAAATACGACGTTCAAACTCCTCAAGATCAGTTGTTAGGTGAAATACCTCCTCCTTCTCATTAATAACTAAAGCGCCTTTACTAACACCCGATAAATCTACTAATGCTTTTCTAACGTCATCTTTTTCTATTCCATAAAATTTTTTACTTTGACTAGTAGCAAGACCACCAACAATCATGCTAACATCACGGGGTTTGTCCAAGATTGAGCCTTCCAAATCACGGAGAATTTTAGTTATCCCACGGTAAAGTTCAACATTATTCCATGATGGCTCTGAAAGTAATTGATTAATTGATTCTTTTACATCTACAGGCGAAAATGCTTTGGTGACTATTTGAAAAATATCTCGTGCGCTTACACTTCTTGCCCCTGCCAATTCAACAACCTCTGCCAGCTGGGCAATTGTCCAACATGATATATGTTGTCTCATTGCTTCTGTTGATATCGAACTTTTCGGGTTATCTTGGCCTTCATAACCTGGAGCAATTAATAAACACCCATCTGCTTTATATTCGGTCATATGACTATTCAAAGCAGCAAGATCGATTTTACTCGTTGGAATTGTATCATTTTTAGAAGATTTGGCTTCAAGAGTGATTTTCCTAATTCCACCTGGGATTTCTACGTATTTTGCTATACCATCTGGCTGTTTGGAATTTGATATCTGTTTTGCATTAAACCCAAGCGCTCTAGATGCAACGACAAGGTTTATTTCAAGTTCATATTCATCATTAGATGACAATATAAGTTGTTGTGAAATTGTAGAATATGAATATGAATGATCAAGTGCCAAAGAACGAAACAAATCATCCCTTTTCTGAAGTAACTCTCCTATAACGTCAACATCTACATGACTTTCTCTCATATAAACTTCAAGAAGCATCTCAGATGTAACAAAATCTTCCAGCATTCGACGAGTACTATTATTATCTAGGTATTCTTTCACAAATTCATGGGCTGAATTTATCCAAAATGTTGACTCTCCGGGAACATATTTAACTATTCGATCAATACTTTGCTCTGTGTATTGATAAATGTACTTACTCCTTGGAGATGTATAAAGCTGTTGAATTAATTCAGAAAAATCAGAGCCGTCTTTCATACTTATATAGAACCAACCATCATCCGCTTCTGCCCCTTTTTTATCATAGGTTTGAGCCAGAAGTGCATCGGCAACTGGTTTTTCAACCAATCTAGGCGCAATTAATTCTTTTTCTCCTTCTCTTTTACCTCTCAAACTTCTTTGTTCTTTTTCCCAACTTAAATAGCGACTGTCCGCTTCTGCAAATATTTCACGAAGCAATGCCCGAAATTTCGGCGTGCTTTCTGATTCTTCGACTGTATCTCGCGAAGCAGTAAGGAAATTATCAAGGTCATCTGCTTCAATGACTGCATGAAATCTATTTAACGTTCCATATCGTACTGGTTGCATACCAAATAACGGATCAACTAAATCCACAAGTCTATTACGAACACGAACAAAAAAACCATGAGATCTTTGAATATCATCACTCTTTTGACCATACATACTTCTCTCAGTTACATAAATATATCCTTCAATTCCGTTTGGGAAAGAATCTGACAATAGTTTATTTCCTTTTAGATGCCAATTCTCACCCGTGGATTTTTGTAAACCATCTATACGCTTTTCAGGTAATTCAGATAAATCAAATTCAACTACTTTTTCATACTCCTTTTTTGAACTCTCAATTTCAATTCCGTTTAGGTATACCTTAAAATCAGTGCTAAGAGGCATAGCAGTACTTAGAACCCAACTCAAATTAGCCCTGTTTATTCTCTTTGTTTTTTCCTTAAGATCTTCAAGGATAACTAGTGTCCATGTTTCATCTTCAAAAAGAGAAGTATTTATTCTCATTTCAGTTAGGATCTCATCAAGATTCGCTTCCTGAATAAACAACTCAAGATTATCAATTTCATACACTTTTAAATCTATTGGATTATTCTTTGAGTAACCTTCTTCGTCTCTACGTCCCTCATGGTTTTTTTCCTTCGATTCGCTATGGTCATGGTATTTAAAAATTAAAAAATTAATTGTTACTCCTAATACTCCTTCGTGGGTTTTACTAATATAAGTTAATTGATTTGCAATTGTTGATGAAGCAAGTTTGCCAATTCCAAATTTACCTATTTGTTTCCTATTTAAGCGTTTTATAATTTCCTCTTGCCTTTTATTACTTCTCCCCACTTGCCATAAATTAACTAAACCAGAATAATCCATACCAAGGCCATCATCATAAACTAAAATAATTTCCTCTCCAGATCTATCACCGAAAGGTACATATATTCGACAATTTTTTGCGTCGGCATCATATGAATTTACAACTAGCTCTTCAATTGCTTTTAATGGTGATTGATAAAGTTGCTCTGATAATAAACTAACCAATTCATTTGAAAGCTCAACATGAACCGAGTCTCCAGAATCTTTCGTTGACTGAAGTAGATATGCTAATGATGTCTCTGTTAACGCCATGAGATTCCTCCCATCTACATATATCGAAATTTTTTTACGAACACCTAATAGAAACCATATGTAAATTCTTTTTCTTATTCTTCCGACAATAACCTTACATACCCTTGAATAAGATTATCAATCATTAACTCGAGAGTTTTTCTAAGATTCGTGGAGTCTTTAATTTTTAAACCGCTAAGAATTTTATTAACACGACCTAGTCCCATTACCTGAAAATTATATTGCATAATATATGTTATTTCGTGCTCCCAATTCTTTCTTTTTTGTTTTTATTTTTATTTTTCTTTCTGATTGTTTTTTATCTTGGATTCAACAATTGTAATTTAAGGGCGTAGGTCAGTGTATCATGGTTCTTATAAATTTATAAGCCTTATAGAGGTGGTGAGTTAGATTATTTTTGAAGGTCAACCAAAACCAGGAAGATAAGAACCTAATAGCTCGCCAAGTCAATTATCCCTTTAATTATGACTTGATAGATGATCTGCGACCCATCATTTTCTTGAAGCCGCAAATAATTTCTCGTTTGCATTTACCTTTTACTGCCCGAAGTAAACCGTCCACTCGCCGGGGGCGGGCTGGGCCCATTCCGACCC
>CAZWUL010000086.1:0-4401 GCA_964636625.1 uncultured Atribacterota bacterium
TTTAGTATTTAACTAAAAACTATAAACCAAGAACTAAAAACTGTATTTATCACTTATTACTCATTACTGTATTCTTGACTCGATACTCGATATGCAATACTGAATACTGTTTTATGGTTTATTATCCAAATGTTCCTGGTATGTTCTAGAAAAAATATGCTCACCGTCTTTTCCCAGTACGAAGTATATATAGTCTTCTTCAGCCGGTTCAACAGCTGCTATAATTGAATTTAGTCCGGGATTGCAAATTGGTTCTGGTGGCAATCCTGAATTTAGATAGGTATTAAAAGGAGATTCGATTTCTAAATCCTGTTGGGTTAGTCTTTCCTGGGGTGCATCAAGTAGATATTGGATAGTGGCACATGACTGCAGTCGCATTCCATCTCTAAGCCGATTGTAAAATACTGAAGCTATCTTGGGTTTATCTTCATCTCCCTGTGCTTCTTTCTCAATTATAGAAGCAAGTATTATAATTTCATTAAAACTCAAGTCACCGGGAAAATCCTGTTCAGGGTCTACATAATCAAAAACAACTTGTTTAAAATTATCATACATAGCCTTCAGTACATTAGTCGGACCAAAATTTCGGGGAAAAGAATAGGTATCCGGGAATAGATAGCCTTCTTTAAAATCATTTTCTTCCTGTATCAACTGAATTATTTCATCATACGGGGTTATTCTTTTATCATCCAACAATTCAGCAATTTGCCTGGACTGATATCCTTCAGGTATAGTAATTCTATGCAGGAGAACCTTACCCTTCTCTAATTTATCTATTATCTGCAGTAAATTTTCTGAAGAACTAAATTGATACTCCCCTGATTGAAGTCTTTCATCAATCTTCATAGCACGAGTCAATAATTGGAAAACAATATTACCCGGTCTAATGATACCTTCTTCTTCCAATAAATATCTAATCCGAGTACTATTGTATTCATAAGGTATATTAATGGTTTTTTCAGTAGGTTCAGTTAAATCCAATGGTACCAAAATCCAGGTAGCAGATATAATAAGAAACAGCATGCAAACTGCTAAAATTAAAATCAAAAAATTAAATATTTTAATCATGTTTGGCCTTTGCTTTTATCAGAGCTTTTACGATTCAGATAAGATTGTAAAATTATTACTGCTGAGAGCATGTCAATTGACTTTTTGCGTTTTCTCCTGCTCTGGTCAGCCATTAGCAACACCTGCTCTGCTCCGACAGTACTTAATCTTTCATCTTCAAATTCTACAGGTAAATGGGTAAGTGATTTAATCTTACCGGCATATTCCTGGACTTTATTAGCCTGTGGTCCCAGCGTTCCGTTCATATTAATCGGCAAACCAAAAACAAGCATCTCAACTTTTTTTTCCTTGATAACATCTATTAGCTTGTCACATATTTCATCAGGGTTTTCTATTTGTATAGTTTTTAACCCCTGAGCAGTATAACCTAAAGGGTCGCTTATAGCTAATCCGATTCTTCTTTCTCCCATATCAATACCTAATATTCTCAAAGGGTTTTCTCCTATTTAATCAAAGATTATTCTATTAAAATATTATAATCTAATATAATATTATATGGTAAAAGTAAAATTAAATAAATTCTGGATTTAGTGCGGATATTGTAGTTAGAATTTATAATTGCAGATAGTTTTCAATATTTCGAAAGATTTCTTTCAGTTTCCCGGTATTTGCCCCTCCGGCCTGGGCAAAATGCTTCTTTCCTCCCCCCTTACCATCAAGAGCCCGGGCAAGTGGTTTGATTATTTTCCCGGCATCATACCCTTTATTAATTAAGTCGTCAGTAACCATAACAATAACATTAACTTTCTCTTCCTCTAATTCTGTTGCCAGAACAATAATACCGGATTTAATTTTTTCCTTTATTAAATCCCCTGTTTCTCTTAAATCCTTTTTATCTTTACTTTCGATTATCGCGGAAACTACATCATTATTATTGATACTCTTCTTGTTTTGGATAAACTCATCGATATGGTAGGGAAGCATTTCTTTCCATAGTAGCTTATATTCGCGTTTTAATTCTTCATTTTCCGAAAGGAGATTTTGAATCTTTGGAATTATTCTTTCTTGAGAAGTATCCAATATGTTTTGAATCTCCTGTAATTGCAACTCTTTATTTTTTATAACTTCCCAGGCCTTTTCCCTGGTAACAGCTTCAATTCTTCGCAGACCACTTCCAATACCCTGTTCGGAAACAATTTTAAATATGCCAATCTTGGAGGTATGTGCAAGGTGTGTTCCTCCACAAAGTTCACGGCTAAAACCACCAATATCAATCATTCGAACTGTATCACCATATTTTTCACCGAATAGCGCTATTGCACCTTTTTCGCGGGCAGTACCTAAATCTGTTATCTCTGAATTCACTTCATAGTTTTCTTCAATTTTTTCATTTACTATCTTTTCAATCTGGTCCAACTCTTCTTTTTTTAAAGGTTTATAGTGGGTATAATCAAACCTTAAATGTTGTGCAGTAACAGAAGACCCTGCCTGCTTAACATGCTCTCCCAGGACTTCTCTTAAAGCATAATGCAGCAAATGGGTAGCTGTGTGATTAGCGGCAATTGCTATCCTCTCCCGGTCATCTATCTGGGCTGTTACATCCTGATCTTTTTTAAAAGAACCTTTTTCTACCTGTGTATAATGTATAATTAATCCATCCAGGGGGGACTGGGTATCATAGACTTTTGCTAATGATGATGTGCCATTGGTAGTGATTATTTTTCCAGAATCTCCCCTTTGTCCGCCCTTTTCTGCATAAAAAGGTGTTTCTCTTAAAATAAGCAATCCCTGTTGTCCTTCATCAAGGTGCTCTACCTGTGTATTTTCTCTTATTATTCCGGTAATTTTGGTCTGTGTTGAAACCTGGTGATAGCCATTAAAAATCGTTTCCCCATTTGAAGATAAAATATTATGATAGAGTTTTTCTCTTTTTTTATTCTGTCCCCTATCATTTTTGCCCGGATCCCATGACTGGCGTGAGCGTTCTTTTTGTTCAAGCATGTATTTTTCATAATCCTCTTCATTTACTAATAATCCGGCTTCTGAGAGAACATCCCTGGTAATTTCCAGGGGGAATCCATAAGTATCATAGAGGGTAAAGGCTTCTTTTCCGCTTAACATCCTTTGATTTCCCTTATTAAGCTTGTTAATATAAGTTTCCAGAATATTAAGACCAAGATTAAGAGTCTCTTGAAAACGTTTTTCTTCTGTCAAAATTATCTCATAAATATTTCTTTTTTTATCTTTTAATTCTGGATAAGCATTTTGCATTATTTGAATAACCTGTGGCGCAATATCATAGAGAAAGGGTTCATTTAAATGGAGAACTTTTCCATAACGGTATGCCCTTCTTAAAAGCATTCTTAAAACATACCCTCTTCCCTCATTGGAAGGCAATATACCATCTGTTATCATAAAAACCAGGGCACGGATATGGTCTGAAATTACTTTCAGGGCAATATCATATTTAGGATTTTCTTTATAGCGCACATTGGCTTTATTGGCAGTATATTGTATTATTGGTAAAAATAAGTCTGTTTCAAAATCGGAAGGTGCTCCCTGCAAAACGGAGGCAATTCTTTCTAATCCCAGTCCTGTATCTATATTTTGTTTGGGCAGCGGCTCCAATGTGCCATCTTCATTACGATTAAACTGCATGAATACCAGGTTCCATAATTCCAGATAACGGGCATCAACTCCGACACCTCCGCCATTTTTGGAGGCTCTCTCCGGTCCCATGTCAATATATATTTCAGAACAGGGACCACAGGGGCCTACCGGTCCAACCTTCCAAAAATTATCCTCTTCACCTAAACGAACAATATGATTTTCTGATACGCCAATCAGGTCATGCCACAGTTTAAAAGATTCGTCATCATCTTTATAAACCGAAACATATAATTTTTCTTTGGGGAATCCTATTACTTCTGTAAAATATTCCCAGGCCCACTGAACAGCTTCTTTTTTAAAATAGTCACCAAAAGAAAAATTACCCAGCATCTCAAAAAAAGTATGATGACGAGCAGTTTTCCCGACATTATCAATATCATTGGTACGGAGACATTTTTGGGAGGTAGTTGCCCTTTTTATTGATGATTTTTTTTGACCTAAAAAAACCGGTTTAAAAGGTACCATGCCAGCGATGGTAAATAAAATAGTAGGGTCTTCCGGAGTAAGTGATGCACTGGGCATGATTTTATGATTTTTTGATTGAAAAAATTTTAAAAATGATTCTCTTATCTGGTGACCGCTTATTTTTTCCATAATAATACTCCTTGCTGCCGGTTTGCTGCCAAAATTTATAAAATATAGATATTGTTTTTTCTGATGTATTAAATTTAGTTTTAATTTATATTGATGTGATTATACTGCTACTCTTAATACTTCGTCAAT
>CAZWUL010000087.1:0-4373 GCA_964636625.1 uncultured Atribacterota bacterium
TAGATATTAATTTTATAATTGTTATATTTTAATACATTTTCATTCAATACAAAAGCGAAATTTGCTATTAGTCTATGTAAAAACAAAAGTGTTTTATTTTTTATAGACTAATTTTATTTCAAATTTTCACTGGAAAAGAAAATAATTTTGTGTTAAATTGATAAAAATCTTATAATATCATTAATTTATTTAACCATTACCACCTTCTAAGAAGGTGGTAATGGTTAAATAAAATGGTTTTACCATAAAAAGATTAAAAAAGTCAAACCCATTCCAGGGGTTCTTAAAGCTACCCGCTATTCGGGTGCGATATTTACTACTGTAATATAATAACACATATATTAGTATGCTACTCTGAAATAATTAAATATAAGGAAATGAAAGTAAAAAAGACTATAATTATTTTCGAATCATATCATCACAAAAATACAGAAGTAATTGGCCGGATTATAGCCCAGTCACTTCAGGCAAAATTATTTAAGCCGGATCAGCTCAATGTTTCCATATTATCAGGTTTCAATCTAATAGGTTTTGGTACTGGAATTTATAATGGAAAACCGCATGAAAAAATACAGCTTTTTTTAGAGCAATTGCCATCATTTGAGGGCAAAAAAGCCTTTCTTTTTATTACCAGTGGAATGTTAAGAGAAAATTACTCTAAAGGAATAGAAGTGTTAATTCGTAAAAAAGGATTGCAACTAATTGGAAGTTTTTCATGTAAAGGATTTAATAACCATGGCACTTTTAAAATTATTGGCGGGAAAAATAGAGGGCATCCTGACTTGCAAGATTTTTATCATGCCGAAATATTTGCTAATGGCTTGAAAAATAGGTTATAATGTATGGTCAAAATAAATATATCGTAATAAATAATTAAATAAATAGCTATAGTTTTATGAAAGGAGAAAATTACAATATGAAGATTAGCTTTCTGGGTGCAAATCGTTTGGTATCTGGTTCCTGTTACTTAATCCAGACAAAATATAAAAAATTCTTAATTGATTGCGGATTATTTCGGGGCAATGAATTAATTTCCCGTTTAAACTATACTCCTTTTTCTTTTCGTCCGGAAGAAATTGATTTTGTGATTTTATCACATGCTCACATTGACCATTCTGGAAGAATTCCTCAACTGTATAAAGAAGGATTTGATGGTCCTGTCTACTGTACCAAGCCAACTATGGAATTATGTTCTATTATGCTTCCTGATAGCGGTCAAATTCAAGAAGAAGATGCCGAAGAAGAAAATCAAAGGAGACTCAGGTCAGGTGAGACTTTTATAGACCCTTTATATAGTATAGAGGATGCACTGGATAGTCTTTTATTATTCAGGGCAGCACCTTATCAGTATAGAGTATATATTGATGAAAATATAAGTTTTCGTTTCCAGGATGCAGGACATGTTTTAGGTTCAGCATCTATTGAATTATGGATTCAAGAAGGAGGAAAAGAGAGTAAATGGTTATTTTCAGGTGACATAGGTAGAAAAAACAAACCATTCCTGCGTAATCCCCAAAGAATTAAAGATGCCGATTATGTAGTAATAGAATCAACCTATGGAGCAAGAAAACACCATCCTTATCGCAAAGAGGTCAAAAAATTTTTTTCAATTATTGATAAAACCTTAAAAAGGGGCGGTGATGTGATTATTCCCGCTTTTGCATTGCAAAGGTCGCAGGATATTATCTATGAATTGAGTCAGTATTATAATTTGCAGGTGAAGCCATTAAAGGGGAAAAATAAAAGATTAAAAAAATTAAGGTTTTACCTGGATAGCCCCCTGGCAATTGCTGCAACAAAGATATATCGCAATAATACACAGGATTTCGCCTATAAAGATTTAAAAATAATGGAAAAAAGTAATCAATTACTTGATTTTCAGCCATTAAGATTGACTCGTACCAGCAAGGCTTCCAGGAGAATTAGTAGTTCCAAAAGGAATAAGATTATTATATCAGCTAGCGGAATGTGTGATGGCGGTCGCATTCAATATCATTTGAGAGATAATCTCTGGAATGAAAAATCATCTATTATTTTTGTTGGCTATCAAGCTGAAGGTACATTAGGAAGAAAAATAGTAAGTGGTGAAAAAAGCCTGGATATCATGGAAGAAATGATTGATATTAAGGCTGAAATTTATCATTTAGACGGCTTTTCTTCCCATGCCGATCAGGATGAATTACTATGGTGGCTAAAGGGCTTGAAAGAAAAGCCAAAAAAAGTATTTGTTGTTCATGGAGAAAAACATGAGTCAGAATATCTGGCAAAATATGTAAAAGAAGAATTATCCCTGGATACACATGTACCAGCTATTGGCGAAACTTTTTTATTACAGGATAATCAAATAATTGAGCAGGGCTTAATAAAAGATGGTAACAAAAAGACAAAATTAGATGAAATTGTAAGAGGTATCAGCAAGATAAAATTAAAATTCTCATTGTTATTGAATGATATGGAATATTCTGGCCTGGAACTCGATAAAGAAATGCTGGTCAGTAAAATAAGAAAACAATTAGAACGATTGCAGGATGATATTAAGCAGGTTAAAAAACTAATCCAGGAAAACGAGATAGAAGTTTAAGAGACAACATTATTATATTGGAGTTAGTAATATGACACAAGAAGTGCTGGAAAGTATTATCAGTGTTGCGTTGAGAGCCGGAAATTTTGTTCGTCATCATTTTGAATGCGGAGAATTTGATGTTTCCGAGAAGAAAGATAGCCATGACTTGGTAACCAATATTGATAAGGAATCGCAAAAAATAATCCAGGAGGAATTGAGATATAGATTTCCCGATATTCCCATTATAGGGGAAGAAGATAAGAGTGTAAGAAAAAAAGACCATGCGTTTATAATTGACCCAATTGACGGCACCTTAAATTTTGTTAAAAAAATACCATTTTTTTCTGTTTCAATCGGTTATTGGGAAAATAATATCCCATTATGCGGTATTGTTTATGACCCCTTAAGAAATGATATTTTTTATGCTCGCATGAATCATGGCGCATATTTGAATGGAAAACGTCTTAAATTGTCAAATAAGGATAGTAATAACCATAGAGTACTTGCTTCTGACTGGGGGCATAAACCAGTTTTATATAAAAAGAATATCCAGGTGATGCAACGATTATTAATAAATAATTCCTTCCTTTTTAGATTTATGGGCTGTGCGAGTTTGGCCATTTGTTATGTAGGAGCAGGGATTGTTGATGGCTACTGGCATTATAATCTTTCTCCCTGGGATATGGCAGCAGGTGTGTTGATAGCCCAAGAAGCAGGTGCAAGTTTAACTAAAATTAATGGGGATGATTTTGAGCTATGGGGGCAGAGTGTACTGGCAATTGTGCCGGATTTAAAAATAAAATTTATTAAATTACTTGAACAACAGTAAATATAATAGGGCTATTTTGGAACGAATGAAAGAAAAAATAAAGAAAAAAGAAAAAAAAAGAATATTAAAAAGAAATGAAATCCCAAGAAAATATTGCTGGGATATCGATTCACTGTATATAAGCACAGAAGAATGGGAAAAAGATTGCCAGAAAGCTGAGCAATTAAGAAATAGATTTCTGCAATTAAAAGAAAAATTTACCAAAGATTCTCAAACGTTTTTACAATGCCTTCAATTAAAAGACGAGCTTTCTGAATTAATACAAAAAATATTTACTTATGCCCATATGCGCAAAGATGAAAATAATCGTGATAATCTTTATCAGTCAATCTACTATAAGGCCTCCAGCTTACTGGTAAAAATAGAAGATAGCATGTCTTTTATTCAACCGGCTATCCTTTCAGTGGATTATAATGTTTTGCAAAGATGGATGTCAGAGACAGAGTCTTTAAAATTATACAAACATTATTTAGATACTATTTTCCGAAAAAAGAAACATATTCTTTCTCCAGAAGAAGAGAGAATTATTGCCCGGGCCGGTGAAATGGCAATGGTTCCCGAAAATGTTTTCAGTATGTTAAGTAATGCTGATATTAAATTTCCGGGAATAAAAGACGAAAATGGGACTACTGTACCTATCAGTCATGGTAATTTTATTACTTTATTACGCAATAAAAACAGGAAATTTCGGAAGAAAGTTTTTAAAAAATACTACCAACCCTACAAAACATATTGCAATACTTTTGCTTCTTTGCTTGCTGGAAATTTAAAAAAGGATAACTTTTTCAGCAGTATTAAAAAATATAATAATAGTCTTGAAGCAGCATTATTTGAAGATAATATTCCAATAACTGTTTACGAAAATTTACTGGATACTGTACATAAAAATATAGGCTTATTGCAAAAATATACCCTGCTAAAAAAAGATTTTTTAGAACTTAAAGATTTCTATATGTATGATATATATGTTCCAGTAGTAGA
>CAZWUL010000088.1:0-4354 GCA_964636625.1 uncultured Atribacterota bacterium
GTTTGATTTCTGATTTGCCAGGATAATTTCCCATATCAGCCCATTGATTATATTTTTCTAATCTTTGTTGCCAGGAGAGGAGCTGTTTTTTCAAAAATTCCACTAAAGCATCTTCTTTATCCGGTCCCATCTCAGCAAATAAAACCTGTCCAAGTTGTCTGGCTGATTCTATTTTTGCCGGGTCAGTCTTTTTTCTTTGCCGAATCGTTATTTTTTTCCAATTGCTTGTTTTACTGATACTTTCATAAATACGGGTTCGCTCTAATACAGCATAATTCATCACCAAATGAATATTACCGCTAAGATAGAGTTTTATCAGCAAAAGCAATGTTTGAAATTCCTGCCAGCCATAAGGTCTATTGGCAAATATATTCCTTATTAAATCATCCAGAATTATCTGCTTGCTTTGAGAGGCATAAAGGTCAATATAATTTTTGATTTCCTTGATAGCATCCGGATTATTTTCTGGAACTTCAAAATCTAAAACCATTTCTGCTAAGTCGTTTTTTCTTAAAATTGATTGGATTTCTTCTAAAGGATGCTGGGTTGGATTTTCGATATATTTCATTTTGGGGAAAGTAGTGTCAATCAAATAATCGAATGCTTTTATAAAAGAAGAATAAGGATCTTGGGTTTCTGGATCAAAAGCCTGACCGGCAATAAAAAATTCTGCTTCCTGCAACATCTCTTTTAAAAAATTGGTAATCCTATTTCTTCTCTCCCGATTTTCATCTTTTCTATCCCTGAGAATCCTTTCGACTTCAGGATTTCCAGCATTTTTCTGTTGAATGTATTTTTCTGTTTTGATATATTCCCTGACTTCTGAAATAAGTTTCTCATTATCCAGTAGCTTTACCAGGATATAACCACCGTCATTGCTGCTTTCGGCAATACATCTTTCCCGTCCATAAAGATCATATTCTTCGAAAAAAGGAGAAATAATTGATATTGTCAGCCCCTTTTCAATGCGGCCTCCAATGGCATAGCCATCGCATAACCGATTATATTCAAAGTCCTTACCGGTTTTGGAATAGCGATGTTTTTTGTTTTGTTTGTTAATATCATCATAGATAATTCTTCCTAACAAATTGCTTTCTTCTCCAGGGCTAATCTGAATTATTTTGATTTCTCTGCTGATATCCTGTTCTTCATTGGTTAAGAAATAATAATGATCTCCACTACGGGAAATAAGTGTATTTTTTTCCAGTTTGGAAAGAGATTTTTCAATTTTTTCCTTTAAACTCAACCGGTCAGCATCTATATGGTCAATACATAATGTAACCAGGTTATCAATCGTGGCTTTGATTTCATCCACATATCGAATCATAAACAGAATTTGCAGGATACAAGCATCAAACTCTCCTAGAGTAGGATTTTCTTTTGCTTTTTGAATTGAGCTTTTTACCGAAGTATCAAGAAAATTTTCTATAGATGGGTAAAAATCATATAAGGGAACAAGGATACCCGTATCCTCATGGGACACTTTTTGAGCTGCATGCTGGAAGGCATCCAGCATAGACCTTTCCCCTCTTGCCAGGTGAAGACCAGTTGCCCCGACCCGTCGGATAACTTCAAATATCTTCTGCAGTAAACTGAACTGATATGGAATAAAAGGATAATTTTTGACAAAATCTTTATCTGATTGATATGGAAGTAAAGTCATACCTGCCTGTGAAAAAGACAATTGATTTTTTAATATATCAGCATTAGGTTGATAAAGATTTTTTAAGGGTTCTTTAGAGGGTTCTTCTTTTTCCAGTAGACGCTTTTGAATAACTTCATCAGTATTGGCGCTGGATAAAGAAAGCCTTAATTTAAATCTGCCGGTAATTTTAGAAAAGTCATTTGACCTGGCATTACTCAGAGAACCTAATACCTTATCTATATCTTCCTGAGAGGTAACTACAACCCATACTCTTCCCTCGCAAACAACGCCCAGATTTTCAACAATGGTCTGCAAATTTAACATCAGGTGTCCATCCTGGCCAACAAACTGACCTATCTCGTCTACTAGATAGAGAAGTCTTTTTTCAGAACCTTTTTTATCCAGATATTCTTTAGTCCATTTAGCAAAATTTTCCACAGTCATGGAAAAATCGGATTCAGCAGAATCAATCCACCTGCTGCAGGATTCTTTGCTTTGACCAAGAACCTGGGATAAACTCTCAATAATTTCATCCTGGTGAAACTGGTAATCTGTTCTTTGCTCTTCCCAATCAGCATTTGTTAACTGTGTGTATGTTGTCTTAAAATCTTTATATTTATTGTTTCGGTCCAGATATCTTTCCATATGAGCAATATGGGGAAAGTCCGAGCTGTAACCTTCAAGCTCATTAAGTACATTTAAGAATACTGCCAAGATGGCATTACGACCTTTGTTCTGATCTGCCTTAGTATCAATATTAAATAGGATAGCATCGGTATCCCCGGAAAGTGCTTTTTTGATATTACCCAATAACATAGCATCAGGAATTTTTTCTTGAAATATTTCAAAAGCGTCTTTAGTATCACCGTTAATGTGTACTGGCTGTTTGGAAAAAAGATAATATAAAGCCTTGATAAAATGTGATTTTCCTGAACCAAAGAACCCTGAAACCCAGACTGCCATTTTTTCAGCTCTTTCTGAAATATCTCTGGCTTCTAAAGAATCAACATAGCTTGAAAAAAATTGATCAAAATGGCGCGACAATTCTTTTGTTACTACAAATTCGTTTACTTCCTGGGTAATTGAAGCAACATCACGCTGTTCAGCTTTGATGACGCCATTTATTGGTCTGAAAATATCTTTTTTGAAAATATCTTTTACTTTCATTCGCACTTCTCCATTCTATTATGGAATTAGCCGAAAAGCTCGGTAATAGTTATTGTCTTTTAGCTTATCAAACAGTTTGAAAGATTGGCCAGTATATCTACCTGGATAGAATAATACCAATGATGTATTGCCGGTTATGCTTTGCAGGTTATTCAGCAATGAATGAGCTCTTATGAATGGCCAGATACTGCCTAGCCCATCCATTAGGATAAGATCTACACTTGTGAAATCATTTTGGTTGTAAAGGGCTTCAATGAATCTTTTTGGCTGCATTCGAGCAGACAATGCATTTAACAATTTTTCAGAGCCTTTCTGTAATTCCATTTCAAAAGATTTTTCTAAAATTCCTATATCTTTAAGATAAGAAATCATGGTTTTAAAAAGATTGATATGTACAAATTTTATATGAGAATGGTGTTTTTGCAGATGTTCAATAATTATTCCAATTTGTCTGCGCATTTCTAATTCTTTATCCGGTGGGTAATCAAAAACATAAAAAGGTATTTCATTCCCCAGTCCTTTTTTTGATAAGAATTCTGCGGTGGTTATTGTTGATAATATCTTATTTGCTCTTTTTTCAAAATTATCATTTTTCATTTTATAGGGTAATACATCTCAAAACATAGGATTCATTATTTTTTTTCAAATAATCAATTATTTCTGGTAGAATTTCTACCTTCTGTAATTTTCTCTTATAGGGATCAGATAAATATCCTGCCTCAACAAGGATTTTATGAATATTGCTGCGAATTTTCTTGGCAGTTGATGGCGGTAATTTCTCCATATAGGGATCACTTTTTTCACACATTACTATAAATTCATCCCACAAAGGTAAAGGTAGTGTATCTTCCATTTTTTTGTACTGTTCTCTGATGACCAAATCAAGATAGTCCCCAAGTAACTTGCAATGTTTGATTGCCGCAGCAAAGTTTGCCTGAGTAGCTAATTTGTTATCACCATCTCTAATCATTATCCATAATTCGGGAGTCATTAATTGCAAGCGGGATTTAATAAAAGCAGCAATTCTTTTAGATGATGACAAGCTTAACCTTTGTAAAATGTTTTCTTCCTCGATTTTTCCCTTCCATTCTTCTTTAGAAACATCTTTCAACATTAAATCAGCTATCTTTTTACTTTCAGGAACCAAGAGCGCCCCGGCAGTAATATTTGCTATATATCTTGCTTTATTATTTCGTTTCATTTATTTTATAGATTCCTTAATTTGAATTATTTAAAACAAAATTTGTAAATATAACTTTTGTTTGAAAAGAATAATATTTTTTAAAATAGACTTAATTTATAGAATATACGGGTGTTTCAAGTAAATCAAATTTATTTATATATTTATATTCTTGATTCAGCAATAAAACCTTAAAAAATTATAGCCTTAATACCTTGTATTTATTTGAGCTTATAAGGTCTTTTTTAATCTCGTATTTTATTAATCAAGATTATAATCAAAATAATTGAATTCTTCTCTTCTTTTTCTATTCCAGGCAAAAAAAGAGAGGGTAAAAATTTCTGTGTTTCTTATCGTAATTT
>CAZWUL010000089.1:0-4326 GCA_964636625.1 uncultured Atribacterota bacterium
TTCATTTTAATTAAAAAACTGATAGTTCAAGACTTGACCCCTTTATCTTTTCTGTGAATGCATTTCTCTTTGTTTAGATAGATCGAATTTCAGTAGAAATAAAATCTATTATGTCTCCAAATATATCAATTGGTTTCCTCTTAGAGCAACCTTCAATAAATTCTTCTACATTAGTATTGAAAGAAAAACCTCTTCTTGGATTCACCAATGCTATATATTCAATAGTGTATTGTTTGGATATTGAATTTAAAGCCAAATATGTTAAAATTTGCCTGATATCTGTTATTCTAAAATTTCTGTCTCCTGCTTTAACTTCTACTAATTTATTATTATCTATAATGTCTCCTTTGCAAGAATGAATTATTCCACAACCTTTAAAATCGGGCCAGAATTCCAATAATTCAGTTTTACCATCTTTTTTACCATCTTTGAAATAATCAGCTAATGAATCTGATAATAATTCAGCCTCGTTTAATTCAATATTATTTAACAATATTTCTGACTGAATGTTTGGGGCAATTCTCTTTATATAATTAACAACTTTAATAGATAATTTATGTTTATCATTGGATGACAAATGAATACCTTTTGCTGAGTACATAAACAATCTAAATGACAATTCATTAATAGCTGATCTTTTGTCCCGGTTAATTATTAGCTCACTCTTAGTAGGCTTACAATATCTTATTAAAATTCGGTTAATCAATCTTACATAATCCTCTGCTATCGGCAATAGTTCATTCCAAAAAGATGAAAATGATTTGGAAAATTTACGTTCTGAAATCATAGCGAAACAACCTTCCCTAACTCTTTCTGTTTTCCAGCCCATTCTAGTAATATTTTGTCAAAATCTGAAATATTTTTATGTCTTTTTCGCCATTCCCGACCCTCATCTTCAAGAATATAAGAAGCTATCAATAATGAACGTTTTTCCCATGGGGTTGAAACATTGTATTTTTTTAGCTGATCTGATATCCAATAGTCAGCATTATGTTGTGCAAGAATCAAAATAATGTCTCTTTTTATTGTCATTAAGGGTATTTCAGAAAAAATATTTATTAAAATACTATCTGTTTCCTCAGAATTATCATAAGACAATACACGAATTGCAAACGAAAGGTTCACAGGTACTTTAAAAAGGTATGATTTTGTTCTCAGTAAGTCATGTATATTTGAAAATATTTTTTGCTTAACATCCTTGCTTATATCATCAATAATATTAATTAATAAAATCATAACCGTTGGCAAGATAGGATATAGAACATGAAAATTATCAAGCAAAGAAAGAACAGCCTGATTTTTTACTGTAGTTTCAAGATGAGCAATTGCTTTTATTAGTTTTCTTGTTAGTCCTTCCGAAACACGTGTTTTCTGCATTTCTTTGGCTAACATTCCAATAATATCAAATTTGTTGATTTCATCTTTTAGAGTCTCATATTCTTCATCTGCAGTATCTGAATATGGATCATAATGTAAATGAATCTTTATAAAATCCCTTTTATTCTTTTCTTCCTGAGATTCAGGCTCATTAATATCTGAAAATCTAGAAGTTTCCAAAAATTCAGCAGACGTTAATATTCTAGTTTTATTTTTTTGTAAAGATAGACCTTCATTATTAAGCAGACCTTCACTTAAATAAACTAAATTTCCATATATTTGTTCTTTTGATTCTGCAAAAAAAACATAATCATCAACAAACCTGCAAAATTGAATTTTTTGAGATAATAGTAATAAATCTACACGATTGAGTAGTAATTCGCTCAGTAATCTTGCAGCAGGCCCACCTACAGGAAGTCCATAAGACACTCCTACTGAAAGGTGATTTAAAATATTTTTTATTTGCCGAATTATTTCAGAATTATTTGTAGCCTTTTTAAGAGCATTTTCTAATCGATGATGATATATTCTTGGGTAAAAATCTGAAATATCACATGTAAGAACAAACTTATTTTGTTGAGCTATTTCAACTGATTTCTTTTGAAAAGAAACCCATCCATAATCTTTATCAAATACTGTATAATCAGACACATTGGGCTTGAATCGATATGAAAAAACAATTTCTTTCTTTTTATCAATTCTTACTTTTTCAATATCTTCACCTATAAAACATACAATTCCTAATAAATATGCATTCCATATAGGATCAATCTGGGTTCCTTGTCGAAAACCAGTATATCCAACAGCATTCAATATTTTCTCATGTTCTATTGGCATGTAATCAATAAAAATATCAAAAGCATTGTACATTTTCTCAAGAAGATCAATTGTTTTTTCTTTATTTTCCCTAAAAACTTGCCTCTCAATGGGGTAAGGGAAAATATCTGTATCGCCAAATCTAATAATATTTTCAATAGCAAACCGCATACTTTTGTTAATTGTGTTTAATTTTGTCATACTTATACATTCCTTTTGAAATAGTAAAAATAATAAGATTCAAGTTTATGTTTCTAGTCAGCTTCCCATCTGTATTCAAAATTTTCAGCTCCTATAATCAAAGATTCTTTTAATTCTTTACCGCCTTCAAAATTTGGTAACATCTGTACTTGAGTTCTTACAGATGTTTTGATTTTACTCAAACAGGATTTAGTCTTAACCCAATTTTGAGGACTAAAAATTTTGTTTTGGCCAGATTGATCATTTACCTCTTCCTCGATGGCAACATTCAAACAAGATGCTGCCATACTAACTATCTTCTCAACTACTCCCTTTTTCTCCGCTTGTTCATAAGTAACTGTTGGAGTAGGAACTCTATCTGAATAATTACTTGCAATAGAAAAAAATTGTGAAATCGCATATAAATGATGATAAGGAGCATATGCTTTCATTGCGAGCAAAGATTCATTTAATCCAAAAGGATTTTCTGGCACCCAACCTATTTTTATATTTTGCATCCACAAATTTAATGCTTGTATATTCTCTGGCCTGTATTCTCTTTTAAATAATTGCTCAAAATACTTATCAAATATTTTTGTTTCACTATACGCTATATTTGGTCTTTGTGAATGCCACGATATAAGGTATTTACCTAAATCAACTAAATCAATTACAAATTTTTTATCTTTACTTGAGGGAGCCTCCTCACCTCTTTTTGTAATAAAATAACCTTGTGGATATTTTTGTTCAAAAGACTTTTTAAGATTTAAGACTCTCTTATCATTACTCCTCAAATCTCTCGGTTTAACTGCAGTTTGAAAATTAGTGGATACACTAATCTTTTCAGCCCTATCTCTTTGTGGTATTTCATAAAACCTAAACATTATATAGGTATCTTCAAGGTTTTTAACTCTTTCGCTACATGAAAGAATTGTGTTTAAAGATTGGCATCCATTAACCACACTAAATCCATTTAAATATAAATTATTTTCTTTTAAAGTCATTTTATTACATATTGCAGTAATACCATTGTGATAAAAGAAAAAATCCCGATGTTTATCACTATAAATGGTTGATTTAATGCTTTTGTTAACTCTATTATTTAAGCCTAAAGATTGCCTAACATTTTTTTGAAATAAAGTACCATCTTTTATACCTGGGAATTTAATACATTCCTTTAAAGGTATTGCTGCGGTAATAGTATGAGTCCCTGCAACTTGCATAGAAACATATTTATCTGATTCCAATTTTAGTGTAAAATTTATTAGTGGGTTTTCTCTTTCTAATGCTAAATCATACCTTCTTCTTAATTCTTCATTATCTACAATATTTAAAGTGGCTGATAGCTCTTCATTCTTTGCGAGCTCTTCTTGAAAATTTTTAAGATCTTTTTTAGCAGAATCTGTTAAACTAGCAGTGGTTAATAATTCGAAAATTATTTCATACTCATCTTCTAGGGCTTTTGAGATATCTATTAATCTCTTTTTTAATTTTTCATTACCATTTTCTTGAAGTTCATCTAAATTTTTTAATTGAACCCAACAAGATAAAACCTCACGAAGTGGTTCAGAATCTACATTTTGACTGCCAATAAATTTTCCTTGAATTACATATACTGATGAACTATCGTCATCTACTACAATAGCATCAATTTGTTTATCATTGTTGCCATCAGTGATATCATATTTTGCTTGATTAGGGTCTCTTAAATGTATATTTCTTAAATACCAAGCTATAAATCTCTGCCCATCATTACTATAATTTTGCTGATAATAATCTTGTTTTATTTCTTCTAAAATCTTATTATACATTTCATTTACCTTTCCTTTTAAAATTATATTTTATAATTTTGTAAGTCCAATAAAATTAATACAAAGAATAAGTGAAAGAGATATATCAGGAAATCAAAAAAAATATAACTCTTTCATATCTAGCAATATAAGTTCCGAGCTT
>CAZWUL010000090.1:0-4298 GCA_964636625.1 uncultured Atribacterota bacterium
GTCCCATATGGTACCTGTCCCTACTAACATAAAACTAATATCTATCGACTTGCGACTATTCTTTAACCATATACTTTATTTATTTAACCATTACCACCTTCTAAGAAGGTGGTAATGGTTAAATAAAATGGTTTTACCATAAAAAGATTTAAATAAGCAAGATGATAATTTTGCACCTGAAGTCCAAAGTTGGAAATACTATTGCTTAAGAAAGATTATGGCTAAAGATATAAATAAAAAATCGAAAAAAAAAGAGCAAAAAAGTTAAACCCCTTTCAGGGGTTCTTAAACCCACCCGCTATGCGGGTGCGATATTTATTTCCTGTCATCGCGAGACCTGTTTTGAGCAGGTCGTGGCGATCTCATCCATTTATGCTTACAATCTTTGCTTTCAGGAAACTATCATATGAATAGCAAGTTTTTGATTTATTTTAATTTTACTCAATACTCGAAACTAATGACTAGATACTATTTTTAGCCGCCGATGGTAATAGATTCGGTGGGGAAGGCATTAATTTTGAAATCAAGCCAGATAGATTGTGTGGATTGACGATAATTGATGCTTATTTCCCTGCAATGCAGGTCCCTGACAACGCTGATAACACTATTCCTGATATCAAAATCATCAAAATAAACTGAACCACTATAAGACATTTTCCATTCATCGCTTATTTTTAATGACATCCTGGTATCGATGCGCTTATTCCATTCCATTTTATTCAAATCATAGGAACTGCTCAGGTAGATATCATGCTCGCCCTTGGGTCTCCAGCGTACTCTAGCACCCAGACTACCGAAAGATTCGCTCACAAAATTATAATTGGTGGATAAATTAATCTGCAAGTCATCTCTTGGTCTTAAGACGACGCTTGCACTGGCAGATTCAGTCAAAGGACTTAAAGTATCAAAATTAAAGGGAGTAGGTCCTTCAGACATATAATAATTATAAGAGAAGTTTCCATAGAATTCAGGTTGATAGCCAACTCTCAAATCTAATTTTCCCCCCACCATATACCGGGCTTCACCAGTGAGGTAAACATCCTGTCGATAGATTCCAGAAGCAGTTAGCCTTATGTTATCAGTTATATTAAAGGGACGATTTACGTTAATAATATACTCTCCCCGAACATTTTCCTGCTCAGTAGCACTTTCATAGTATCTGCCTAATGAGGCGCTTAAGCTGTAATTTATTCCGGTATCCATAATCCTGGTACTACTTTTCCTGAATGTAAGTTCAGGCAGTTTATCCAGGGTAGATGAGGTGCCTTCTCCATCCAGGTCAATCAATTTTTCAGTAACCAGGTCAAGAGAATAGCCATCACCGCTATATTGCATAGTCCATTGAGGGCGTAATTGATGGTCAAGCGGTTGGGTTGTTGAATCTTTAGATGTGTATAATAAGTTTAAAGATGATTTTAACCTATCAGTTATAGTATTGTCATACGATAGCCTGATATTTCCGCTAGTGGATACAGTATCACTAACATTAAAATTATATTTTCCAGTAAGTGTCAACAGGGCATCTTCCCATTTTTTATAAAGATAAAAATCCGGTTGAATTACATGTGAGGAGGTTTGTGAACTCGAACCGGGGTATATTGTGCCATCATAGGATAGGTTAGCTCTTAACCTTAAGTTATTTTCGAAATTTTGCCAGTAATTGATCCTGGCATCCAAATCATAAATGCTGGTATTTTTTCTCTGTAAGCCATAGAAATATAATACTAATTCACCATCATCCACTCTTTCTTCTCCCAGTTCAAAGGTGTGCTCAATTCCTGCTCCCAATCCTTTTTTCTCCATCCAATCCAGGTAAATAGTACCATAAGAAGTCTCATCTTCAACATAATTAAATTGATTTTTAAAGAACCAGCCTTCGCTATTACTTTTTCCAATATCCGGCCAATAAGGAAATTGGTTTTTACCTCTCAAAAAAATCATAAAAGAGGGCAGGGTAAATAATTTTCTTTCTCCTTCGTACCAGGAAACTTTTTTGGCTATAATTTTATCATCAGGATAAATGGTAATTTTTTCTGCCCTGATATGCCAATGAGGTTTTTCTAAGTCACAGGTAGTGAAATTAGCATTATCAATTTCAACGGTTTCCGGGAAATTTTCAAATTTTTCTCCCTGGTAATATACTTTTCCTCTTATTTTGTCTCCAGTAGCTTCGCCTGATAGGTCGTCCATGATGATTTTATCCGTATCCCAATTATAATTTAAAGCCTGACAGGAATAAGTCTCTTCTTGTTTTGTGAATATTACCTGTTCCTTTGCAATTAGCTCGTTTTTGTCCATAATAATTTGCAAGAAATTTGCTCTTAGTGTTATATCATCATAGCGTAGATTTACATTATCACGGGCAACAATCACATCTTCCCCATCAATAATCTGGTAACTGATAAAATCGGCATCAAGATTAAGGCTGCCTTCTACATATTCTTCTTCAGGCTCAACCTCTTCTATCTCTTCCTGAAAATAAAAAAGACCACCGGTGATTGATTCTGCCACAGGCTGATTATTAATATCAAAACCGGTTACCTTGTATTGCCATTGATATTGGTGTTTTTTGGTTAGCAGGAGTACTTCTTCTTCATCTTCACTCTCGCTTTGTTCTTCAACTTCATCCTGGTTTTCATCATTTTCAGTAATATCTTCACCAACACTGTCATTATTGCCAGGTTCTACTTCTGTTCCGGATGGTATATCAAGTTCATCTTTGATTCCGTTCTCATCATTTTCTACAGTATTGGTCTCATCATCATTATTGTCATTATTTGTATTATTGCTTATAGCGGGGGTTTCTTCAGTCTCTTCAAGTTCGTCTTCCGGGATTATTTTAATACTATTTATATTTATGTCTTCAATTTCAATTCTCTGGATTTCTTCTTCTGTGGTTAAATCATATAATATAAATTCCCCTTCAGCAGAAAAGACTACATTTCTAAAGGGAAATGCATTAATGGAAATTGATTCCCACTTAAATTCTGGATTTTCCTCATCTATTATCTCGTTATTAACCGGATATTCTGCCGGACAGGAGGGTAGCCAGAAATCAACATCAACTGTATCCGAGCTTCCTACAGATTCATCCTGCCAGTATCCCTCAATATAATAGCTATAGGTGTTTCCTTCCAGAATATCATCATCAGTCCACCATAGCTGAAATCCTTCGTCTTCATAATCAACATTTCTTATTTCTTCAAATTCTCCCTGGTTGATACTTTTGAATATTTTATATTCTTCAGCTCCTCCAAAGGCAGCCCAGGTTATTCTTACTTCATATTCAGTAAAACCGTCCCAGAATCTGGTAACGGTATATGCCTTAATTTGTTCGTCAAACAGTAAGTCCTGAGCATCAACAGCTAAAATAAAAGGAGATGCAAGAGACCATAATAACAGTACAAAAATAGTATAAATAAAAAATATTAATGAATAATTATTTTTCTTTTTAGTAATCACTTTAGTAATCACAATAAATACTACCTTTGTTAAATATAATTTTTATGGAACCCAGGTTGATTTTATCATCCTTAAACAGTATATATTTTAAAGTATACTTATTATTTACCTTTCTGTCATTAGGAAATGTTGAAAATAAGTCACGGTAATCTCATGTTATTATTCCCGCATAATTTGTAAGAATAAGCTGCAGGAATATGTTCTTAGTTTATAGTTTTTCTTTTTTGGTAAATTCCCTTTGGGTAGAATTGGATGAGATTGCTTCGTCACTTCGTTCCTCGCAATGACATTCACTGTTGCCCGCATTCTTTATCTGAAAACTGAGAACTGAAATCTGAAAACTTACTTTCATTTATTCCCACTGTATTAACGGTATACGTTATGTTATACGGAATACTATATACTTTTTTCTTTTGTCATTGCGAGCCTGCCCTTAACTAATGTTAAGAGGTAGGCGTGGCAATCTCATACTTTATTGCCCGCATTCTTTATCTGAAAACTGAAATCTGAAATCTAAAAACTTACTTTAACTTATTCCAGTATACATATTTTACTCTTTCCCATTTATCAGGTATTGTACCCAATTAAAAGTAATTTATAGCCGTGTTTTTTGCCTAATTTACCTGCTGCTAATTTTGAATTTTCTTTTCCTTTACGTTATACGTTATACGGTATACGTTATACTATTTTCACTCAATACTCGATACTCACGACCCGATACTAGTTTAGTCGTTAGTCGTTGGTAGTTAGTATTTAGTTTAAGACAAGATTTAATAAAGTAGTTATCAGTTTTTAGTTTATAGTTTTTAGTTAAAAACCCCGATCTCATTCTTGCA
>CAZWUL010000091.1:0-4195 GCA_964636625.1 uncultured Atribacterota bacterium
CCACCACAACCTACCTACACCCTAATGACAGAATACAATCATTTCTGCGTTACATTCCAGATCCAGATGGGGAAAGATCCCTTAATGGCTCCCGGTATACCAAGGTAGATTCCCAGCAGGCTTATAATTTTTTAGAGGAGTATTATCCTGATTATCTTTTTGACTGTCAAGTTACCCAGGTTAAAATGATGGGTGCCCCCACCAGCAGGGTGGAAAGGATACTGAGCCCAGTTGATCGCCTAAAGGAGATTATGGAAATGGATTCACCCAATGATCTCCTGTTGAAGGTGATTAAAGTGGCTGAAACCTTCCAGGAAGAGGCGGGTATCGGAGCGAACCATCTGGGTATCTCTGGATCAATATTACCCAACTTGTACGACCCCCTGGTTTCAGATATCGACTTCGTGGTTTACGGCCTGAAAAACCATAGAAAAGCCATGGCAACCTTCGAGTCCATGAAAAACGATCCTAACAGCCCCCTTAAAGCTATTAAGGATGGTTACTGGGCTAAGCTCTATGCTAAGCGGATTAAAGATTCTACTTTAAGTTATGATGAGTTCCGCTGGTATGAGGATCGTAAGAATAACCGGGGAGTGGTGGATGGAACCCTCTTTGACATTCTGGCCACCCGGGAATGGGATGAGATCACAGGTAAATTCGGTGATGAGACTTATGAACCCTGTGGAACCATTGAAATCGAGGCCACAGTTTCTGATGCTCTGGCTGCCTTTGACAACCCGGCAGTTTACCAGGTGGAAGATGTTAAAATACTGGATGGTCCTGATGTCTATTTAAAGGAAGTGGCGTCCTACACCCACACCTATTCTGGTCAGGCCAGAGAAGGTGAGCGAATAGTGGCCCGAGGAAAACTGGAAAAAGTCATGGGTAAAAAAACTCATTATCGCCTCATTGTAGGGACAACCAGGGAATCCTTGGGCGAGTATGTTAAATTGAAGGATCTGAAGATGGATTAATAAACTTTAATATGGGATTTGGATTAAAGGAATTTAATGGATATTGATAATGGTATTTATGGATTTTGGATTAGGGCTTTGAATAATGGATTAAAATGAATATCTGAAAGGATTATTAATTGATTGAAGGATTTAAAAATTTAAAAAATGGATCAGGAAGTATATTAGGATGGAAAAAACTGTCAATATTGGACTTATTGGTTTTGGAACCATCGGAAGTGGTGTGGTAGCTACTTTAAACCAGAACCTCCCGTTGTTAGAAAGTAAAGTTAATAAAAAGGTTAATCTCAAGCGAATAGTTGACCTGGACATAACCACTGACCGTGGTGTGAAAGTCAAACCCGGGGTGCTCTCCACCAATGTGGATGACATCCTGGAGGATGAGGAGATTGACATTGTCATCGAACTGGTTGGCGGGTACCAGCCAGCATTGAATTTCATTTTAAGGGCCATGGAAAATGGTAAACATGTGGTAACTGCTAATAAAGCCCTTCTAGCTAAGCACTGGCAGGAAATCACTGCAAGTGCCCAGGATAATGGGGTGCGGGTGTCCTTTGAGGCCAGTGTAGGTGGAGGTATACCCTTACTGGCACCCCTCAACGATGGCCTGGCTGCCAACAACATTGAAACCATCTACGGGATCATCAATGGAACTGCCAACTACATCCTGACCAAGATGGCTGCTGAGGGTCTTGATTTTGACACTGTCCTTAAAGAAGCCCAGGAGATGGGTTATGCTGAGGCAGACCCCACCTTTGATATTGAGGGGCATGACACTGCCCAGAAACTCATAATACTGAGTATTCTTGGTTTTGGAACCTACGTGGAGCAGGAGAAGTTCCATGTGGAGGGAATAACCCGGATCACCCCGGATGATATCCTTTTCGCCCGGGAAGAACTGGAAAGTGTGATTAAACTACTGGCCATTGCCCAGATCAATAATGGTGAATTGGAGATACGGGTGCATCCCACTCTGGTCCCGGAAACCCATCTACTGGCCTCGGTTAACGATGTCTACAACGCAGTGTACCTGGTGGGTGATGTGGTAGGACCAGTACTCATGTATGGAGCCGGAGCTGGTATGATGCCCACTGCCAGTGCCGTGGTGGCTGATTGTATTGACATTATCCAGGATATGGAAAGACCAGTATCCTACGGGCCCAAGGAAACCCGGGTTGAGAAGATCAAAGATATCTGTGAGGTGGAGTCCAAATATTATATGAGGATAACTGCCCTGGACCAGCCCGGAGTCTTACACTCCATATCAGGTGTTTTAAGTGATCTGGACATAAGTATTGAATCGGTGAGTCAGAAAAAGGCTGATGAAGGGGAAGCAGTGCCCATCTTCATGGTAACCCATCACGCTGCTGAGAAGAATGTGCAGGAAGCATTGAAACTCATTGACCAGATGGAGTTTGTGAAAGAAGAAACTTTACTCATCAGACTACTTTAAACACCCCCCATACAAATAACTCGATTTTAGGGAGTTAAACCCCCTAAGTGGGTTTTTATTTAAAAATCCATTATTTCCCCCTTTTTACAATATTTCTTTTTTTCTGTCCCAATTAGTCATCTGGAAATCTCTCTTATCCCTTGGAAAGATAAACAATTTTTTATGGAAATTTTATGACCATGCAAAGGATAGAATATGACAAAGTTTGTCATAAAAAAAGAAAAACTGGTTAATAAAGGGGAAAGGCTAGTTATGGGAAATGGTTAAAAAAATATGATTGATAAATAAAAATGTTAATTTAAAGGGGGTAAATTAAAAGATTAAATCAAAAAAAGAGATAATTGACCAGAACCATTATAATCACGACCTGATCATGGTTAGGATCATCTTGTAACGTTCCAGGGCATGGAGGGCGTGTGGTTCATCCGCGGGCATTATGATCATGTCACCCCTTTGGAGGGTGTTCTTTTTACCAGAGATGATTATTTCTGCTTTTCCATCGATTATCTGGACCATAGCATCAAAGGGTGCAGTGTGTTCACTTAAACCTTCCCCTTTATCAAAAGCGAATATGGTCACGGTTCCGGTTTCCTTGTGGATTATCTCCCTGCTTACAACTGCCCCTTCCTGGTAATCTAACAACTCTTCAACATTTATAACCACAGATTTCAGTTCATCATTCATTTTATATCCCTCTTAACTATTTATATAGGATTAACATGTTTATTAAAGGTTAATTTATGGAGTGAAAGTTCTCCCCCTTTATTAAACCTTCTTTCACCAAATTCTATTTATCACTTTGAAAATCCAGTTAACCTTCTTCCATGAAATCAATTAACTGTTGCAGGTAACTGTAGAAATTCAGAAGAGAATCCACGTAATCCCGGGCATCATCCACATCGTTTACTTCGTAATCTTTTTTGGATATTACATCCTCAAACCTAGACCAGACATCTTCCTTGATGGAGCTCATGATGAAATTCATGAGATCATTCATGTTCTCGGTTCTAACTGCCTGTCCAGCCATTTTTACAACTGGTCTTTCATTGAACTGGGCGGGTTTGAGTCCGGTGTAGGGTATTCCCCTGCATTTCAGGTGTAATCTGACTGCAGTTTCAAAGAACCAGTAATCAGCCAGTTCGGCTGCGTCTCCAGAAAGCTCCCTCACCCGGATTGTTCTTTCAAAGACATCTTTAAGCTCATCTCCATGTTTTTCTCGGATAAATGGAAGTATGTAGTTTATGTTTTCCATTTCCAGAGCTTCTTCAGCTGCCTTAACCACCAGTCCATCCATACTGTCACAGTGAAGTGTCATCTTTTTCACCCCTCAGATTCACATCATCATGGAATCTTATCTAGCTTTTTAAAAAGTCCCAAATCCAATTTTCCCCGAATCGAGCTGTCTAATAAAGAACACGGCATCCCCTAATGAACACCACGCTATTTATACTCCTGTAAAATGTTTGATCCTGGGAAATTTCAGGTAGGTTAATATTTGTTGGCAAATAGTATTAAAATGATCCAATTCTTATCACCTGAACCTGGGAGAGATATGTAGATTATAAATCCCTTTAAAAACAATATTATAACTGGTGATATCATGGATAAAAAAACTGAGGAACTTCTGGAAAAATGTGCAAATGTGGAAGATACCAGTATTATGGGCACCTGCAAAGGCCTTTTGAAAATGATGGCCGATAAAGACGTGGTGGTTGAGGATAAAGAGGGGGAAACTTATCTGGAGATGGCTGAAAACTTGAAACCAAAT
>CAZWUL010000092.1:0-4183 GCA_964636625.1 uncultured Atribacterota bacterium
CTATATCAATTGCTTCAATTGTACGATAACCAGTTGGGATATTTGATATAGTATAAGTTCCAGGTGTTTTGTTGGATAATTTAGTTACCCCATCAACTAATATATCATAACGATAAGTACCACTAATTGTTACTCTAACAGCCCCTGTATCAGAGGGTATCACTATATCAATACATCCGGTCAGGCCAAGCGCAAATATTGAAAAAATCAATATTATCAGGGTTGTTTTAAGAAAATATTTTTTATTCATACCTTTTCTCCTTTCCACTAATTAAGATTAATCTATTTTGCAAAAGTTTACTATTTGAGTTTTATTCCTACAACAAGTAATAATAATATCTACAATAATTATAAGTTAAATAGGGCAAATCTACAAATAATAAATCAATATTCAAATATTGCGAAAGTAGAATTTAAAGGATGTACCTGAACATCTTGATTAATCCGCATTGCTGCTACCCATTGAGCAATATAATTATAAGCTTCATTCAAGCTGATTTTATTATTCATATTCACATCAGCAGGAATACCGTTAGCCAGACTGCATCCCTCATATAAAGCTCTAGTGAAAACTCCAAAAGGGTCCTCGTTAGGCGGGTGTAATTCATAGCTTAATTGGTACCAATGACTGGAGGTTAATACCTGATATTCGCTCGAAGTAAGTAAATCCCTGGTTATACTATACCTTGCAAAGGAATTTATAACGGAGTCATTAAAATCAGTTAAATATTCTTCTTCGGAAAAAATAGTATTATCTGTTTCATTTCTGGAAATATCTTTTCCGATAAAACCACCGGAATGGCAGGTATCAATAAATACTACTTTTGTTCCAGGGATGGCAGATAAAAAAGATTCTAATTCATGAACACTTATAGCGCTATTGGTATATCCGTTAAAGTCGGAAGGGCACAAATAAGAAACCTGGTCCAGAAGGGCACCATGTCCGCTGAAATAGAAATAAGATACATCATTTTCATCAGCACCAGAAAAAGTAGATTGAATACCTTGTAAAATATTTGTTTTTGTAGCCTGGGTATTCTTTAGTTCTTTAATTTTGGAAAACCCAATATTATTAGAGCCAAACTGGCAATCATTAAATATCTCTTTAATTTTATTTACATCATAAGGAGGGGCAATAAGGTCTCCATCTTCTCCGTAATAGATATAATCTCCCACACCAACTGCCAAAGCTCTGTATATTGAATCACTTGCGATGGTTTCGCTAACTGATACTGAGATAGTATCGGTTTTTGTAATATTGTTTTCGGTATAAGAAACAGTAACAATAGAATTACCCACTGCATTTCCTGATATTATTCCTGAATTACTTACAGAAACAAAAGAATTATTTATACTAAAAATACAATTGTTAGGATTAATAGCTTGCTCTAGACCATTGTCATAATGAGCAGTGATTGAAGAAATTGGCTTAGAATCTCCAATTGCCAATGACATTTCAGAAGGCAAAACAGAAATTCCGATAAGATTACCGGGTTCTTGCAATTCTCCGTAGACGTTTATTAAAATATTATCCTTTTTTGTTATATTGGATTCAGTGTACTCTACCCAAATATTTGCTTGACCATCCGATAAAGCGTTGATTTCCCCTCCGGGAGCAACAAAAGCAATACCTGGTTTTGAGCTGTATATATAGCATTCATTAGTTGAGATTATTTTGCTTGTATTATCAGAATAATAGGCAGTGATTGATTCAATATAACCAGTATCCATAACTGATAAATCCATGTATGCAGGCTTTACTTCAATTTTGGTTAATTCTCTTTTATCCGGGGGAACAATATAAGGATTAGGTGACAGGCTGACATTTAGCTCAGATGTTTGGTTAGGGTAAACCTGTACAAAATTATTGCTATTCAGATATCCTTCTAATTTGAGAGTAACTAGATAACCCTCAGCAGGAATATTTTTAATTAATTCTGGTGAAGTATACCCTGTTTGGGTGCCATTTAAATAAATTGAAGCCCCTGCAGGAGTAGAATATATCTGGATATTACCATTGGTTTGGTAGCCAGGCGGTGTAACAGGATAGTAAGTACATGCGCCTAACAGAATAAATATTATTATAAGGGTAGGTAACTTTAAAAGAGAATTTATTTTACTCGTTTTTATATTTTTTTTGTATTTAAACAAAATATTTTTCCATCCCATCCTAATATTTTTCTATATATATTATCATATTTTTTTTACAAATAATAGCAAAAAGCAAGAAGGGCATTTACTAAAAAAATAAATGTCTTTCTTGCTTTTAAGATAAGATTAAAAATATTTTATATAAAATTCTATTTTTCCATTTTAGCTGTTTAGAACCAAGTAAATATTATTGTTGTATTTGGGGGTTGGAAAATTTGTACATTACTACCAACACTTCCCCATTCATCTTCTAAACGAATTGCGGCTCCTGCTGGAACATTATTAACATAAGCTCCTCCATATCTCTGCAGATATTCCCCAGAGGGGAGGCCATTTACATAAATATTTCCCCAACAATCCCAGCAACTCGAAACAACATGAATAGTATAAGTTGAAGGTTGTACGTTAGGTGGAGGGTTAGGAACAGAAGCTGCACAACCTGTTAATAAAATTACAACACTTAGTATTAAAGCAATAAGAACAACGTTTTTTTTCATTTATTGATACCTCTTTTCAAAAATTACTATACTAATTTAGTTTATTTTAGATACTGTGCTGATAGAAATACAGATAATTAATTCCACTTTGCATTTATTAATTTATACTTGTCCTATTAATTCATTTCAACAAATTTAAATTATAACAGCGAATTAAATGAAATATTAATTTAGGCTATCTATAGCATCCCCTCCCTTCGTATAAAAAGATAACATTGCCATATAGATTAGATAACATAAATTGAGTGAAAAATATTAAATAAGCTAATAATTATATATAAAAACTAACATTAATTTGTGCTGATATTAACTTTATTATAGCCGACCCTTATTGTTTGCCATTTATCACCATACCGACCCAAAATTGAAGGACTTTCAAAGGCTTCAAAATGATGATAACCAGGGCTGACATCATACAGTGTTAACTTTCCAGTATTATCGGTTTTGCCATAGTAATTGCCGTTAATATAAATATCATATTCCCAATTATCATTAACAATTTCAATCTCCACTATAGGATTACTCGGAATAAAAACTACACAGCTACTAAGAGAAGTTGCTAGAAATAATAGAGCTAAAATAGCTAAAAATATTTTTGGAAATTGCCATTTTTTCATTTTTTTACCTCTATAATCTTTTATAGAAATTATTTATTCATAAATATTATTATGAATATTATATGCTAATTTTATAAAACATACAATATAAATTATGCTAAAATATACTAAATTATGCTGAAATAATAAAAATTTGCCTGAACTTTAAAGACAGCCAGTATTTTATTATATATTTTTACATTCCATGGTTGAGGCCTATTTTTAATTTAACATGATTTTTTTAATAGTAATACAAAAATTATTATCCTTTAATATGTTTTTGTTGCTTTTGATTTTGATATTTTAATATAAGTCAAAACCTGAAAGAAAGATAGGCAACACTTAACTGTATAAAATTTATTCAAATGATGATAAAATACATATATTATTAAAGTTCCAAGTATTGAAGCATGTTTACAAGAAAAAATAGCTATTATTAATTACTACAATGAGGTATGACTATGTTTTTTAATAAGCAAATAGGAAAAATATTTATTTTTTTGACTGCTCTGCTGGTTATAATGTTGTTAATTTCTGGTTGCCAGATTATCCCACCTATTCCAGATGAAGCAAAATGGACGGTCATGGTGTACATGGCTGCTGGTAATGATCTGGAAACAGTTGGAATTCAAGATATTAACGAGATGGAAATGGTTGGTTCAACAAAAGATGTGAATATAGTTGCCCAGGTAGATCGAATCCCCTTCAGTGCATTGGATAATCTTGGACTTGGACATTATGATGATTCTTCAAATAATAACTGGACCGGAACCAGGCGCTACTATATTACCAGGGATATGAATCCTGAAATTATCAGGTCAAAACTTATCAAGGATTTAGGCGAAAAAAATATGGGAGATCCGGCAACTTTGAAGGATTTTGCACAATGGGCAATAGAAAATTACCCGGCAGAGCGTTATATGCTGGTTTTATGGAATC
>CAZWUL010000093.1:0-4103 GCA_964636625.1 uncultured Atribacterota bacterium
ATTATAGAGTAAAGAAGCAAACACTTTTACAAAGGAAGTTATATTTAAAATGAATGAGAGAGTCCAAATGAACAGTCAATCAGAAATTGAATTGTTAAAGAATTTCATCAATGAAAATAAAGAATTGGAAAAGTTGGAAAGCATAACAGATAAATTTAATATATTTAGATCACTGGATGTTGTTAATAATAAATTAAAGCATTCTAATTTTTTGGCCTGGCTAATGGATCCAACTGAAACACATGGATTAGGTGATTATTTTCTTACTGCATTTTTGAAAAAAGCATCTTCTTTAACGGAATTAGAAGATAATAAAACACCTTCAATATTTGAGATCGACAGTTGGAATTTTAATTATATAGAAATTCTAAGAGAATGGCGAAATATTGATATTCTAATAAAATCTGATGAGAACAAATTTGTTTGTGTTATTGAAAACAAAATTAATTCTTCAGAAAGCAAAGGCCAACTAAGGAAATATAGAAATATTATTGAAAATGATTTCCCAAATTACAAGAAATTATTTGTATTTTTAACTCTTGAAGGAGAGATTCCTTCAGACGATAATTATCTTTCAGTTAATTATAAAGATATTTTAAGTATTTTAAATTATTTAATTGAAGCCAAGAACGATGAAATAGGAAAAGATATATTGGTATTTATTTCTCATTACCGTGATATGTTGGGGAGGTATGTTTTGGAAGATTCTAAAATTCAGGAAATTTGTAAGAGTATCTATAAGAAGCATAAAAAGGCCCTGGATCTTATATTTGAATATAAACCGGATTTATTAATGGAAATAAAAGAATATTTAGAAAGTTTAATAGAATCAGACAATGGCTTGATTTGTGATTTCTCTAGTAAATCTTACATAAGGTTTATATCAAAAAAATTAGATTTTATACCCAGGGAAGGGGAAGGTTGGACTAAAAGTAAGAGGATTTTGTTATTTGAAATTAAAAATTATTACGATGGAGTAGGCCTGTATTTGATTATAGGACCCGGCCCTGATGAAATTAGAAAAAAATTATATGAAATTGCAAAAAATAATTCAAAGCTTTTCAATGTTGTAAATAGAAAATTTTCTGAAAAATTTTTTTCTATTTATAAGAAAAAATGGGTAACAAAAAAGAATTTTGAAGATTTGGATATTACAGAGATTAAAAAAATTATAGATAAAAAATTTGAAAACTTTAAAAAAGAAGATTTACCAAAAATAGAAGAGGAAATCAAAAAATATCAACAATAAAAATTGCAGATTATAATATAAAGTACAGAAATATATTTACTTTAGGATAAGGAGTTTAAAGATGGAAAATCCGTTTAATCTTCCAGATGATAAATTAATAGAATTACTTAATGCCTATTTTGATTGGGTTAATAGAGATGAAAATGAAGCTGGATATGTTGAAAATGAGAGAAAAAAAGCAGAAATAAGAAGAACAAAATTACTGAACAAAGATTATGTTTCAAGGTTAAACGATGAGGAATTAACTGATGAAATACTTAATTATGTTAAAGAATTAGAAGGTCCCGTTGGAATTAGATTGGGAAAATCGAGAATATCAGAAGAAATAGATAAAATTAAAAGAAACATTTTGTATTTTATAGAATCGGAAGAAGATCCTTTTAGAAAAGCTGAAAGAATACTTGAAGGCGATTACAAGATTGCCATTTTTCATAAAGCATTTTGGAGTCCTTTATTTCAGGCTCAATACCCTGAATTATTACCGAATTGGAATAATAAAACAGATAATTTTTTGAAAAAAATAGGAGTGGATTTAACAAAACGCAGAATATCAGCTGAAAGCAAGTACAAAATGTTTTCCGAAGCATATAAGTATTTAAAAGATTTGGATAAAAGGTTTGATTTTTATTATTTAGATCATCTTACTCATTTCGGTACGGTTATTCCGGAAGGGGTGAAATTAATTGATGATTTACAATTTGATTTTAATAATTGGGTTAACTCTAAGGAGACTCAGAAATTAATAAAAAACTATACAGAAATAAGAAATAGGAAAGATCCGGAATTATGGCAAGAAGAATATAAATGGAAAGTATTACCGGAATTAAACAAAGAATTCTTTAAGGAACCCATCAGGGCAGATAATATATTAGAAAAAATAAATTTGTTGCAAAAATTCAATCCTACTACTGGAACTTTTGTTCATTATACTAATTTAGGCGATTTAAATATAATTGCACAAGAAAAACCCTCAATAGTTTCTGATTCTTTAAATCGATTATTTACAGGTGAAGAATCGCTCTACGAGAGAATAGAAACTATGATAAAAAAGCTAAGGAAAATAAAGAAAGATGCTAAAATTGGGACTCCTCTTATTGGATATCTTCTCGCTATGTCCGATTATAATAAATATCCTTTATATAAGGATTCTATATTTCAAAGTTTGAAAAAAAATATTGGGAAAGAAAATGAATGGAAATCATACACATTAGGGATGAAGTATCAACGTTTTCAAGAGTTATGTTTAAAAATGGGAGAATATCTGAAAAATAGTAATTTGTTATCTGATATAGAAGTGAATGGTATAAAAATTCCCGTTGGTATTACTGCATTGGATGGCCAGGATTTTTTCTTTTATTTGGATAAAATAGCTAAGCCAGATAATGGTAAATCTGTAGATAATAAAGGTACTTCATCAAAAGAACCAGATCAAAGAAATAATCATGACGAGAAATACACAAAAGAAAAAATATTAAATGAAATATTTATTTCAGAGGATGAATTTGATGAGATTATTAAACTATTAAAGGGTAGCAAGAAAAAACAACTTATACTGCAAGGACCTCCGGGAACCGGTAAAACATTTATTGCGGAGAGAATTGCCAGGTATATTACTCAGAATGATGATTTAGTTGAGACGATTCAATTCCATCCTTCTTATTCTTATGAAGATTTTATTGAGGGATACAGGCCTAAGAATAATGGGTTTGAATTATCTGATGGTATCTTTAAGCAGTTTTGCAATAGGGCTATAAATGACCCTGGCAGTAATTATGTTTTGATTATCGATGAGATTAACAGAGGAAATTTATCTAAAATATTTGGTGAATTATTGTACTTATTAGAGTATCGAAACCAAAGAGTCAGACTTACCTACTCCCAGAAAGAATTTTATTTACCGAAAAATCTTTATATTATTGGGACGATGAATACAGCTGACCGCTCTTTGGCAATTATGGATTATGCCTTAAGAAGAAGATTTTATTTTAAAAATATAAATTGTCAGACCGGCAGATTAAAAGACTGGTTAATAGAAAACAATTGTCAGATTAATACTGATAAGTTATTAGATGCAATTAATAATATGAATAATGCTATTGAAATGGCAATGCATTGCAGTGATTATAATATTGGACATAGTTATTTTATGAGAGAAAGATTAAACAAAGAAAGTTTAAAAGAGATAATTGATTTTGGTGTAGAGCCATTATTGCACGAATATTTTTTTGATAAAAACGAAAAGATTAAACAGGTCATTTCTTCACTTGAGAACCTTTTAAGAGATGAAGAGCAACAGAATAATGAATAAGATTTCTCCAACAAATATGATATATATTTTAGCTTATGCCTTTGATTTGAATTGGCCATATTTGGAAGATGAAGTTAGCGGTTCTGATTTAAGAGAAAGTTCATTATTTGAATTACTGGTTTTTGTTCTGACAAGATGGACCAGTGAGCTTTTAAAGTATGGTCTCTTTCGGGATTTTCTAAATGTTACCGAAGATACAAGACGGTTGAAGGGTAAAATTTGTTTTAAACCATTAATTCGAAAACAAAGTCTGCAAAATGGTCGGATAGTTTGTGAATATGATGATCTATCTTTTGACATTTTGGAAAACCGAATTTTGCTTTCTACTCTACGATATTGTAATTATGAATTATATTACCGAAGCCGCCGGGCGATGCCTGGTAAGAAAAGTAAAGAGCTGGAAAGATTGAGCCTGGAGATTAGCAATCAAATAAAACTACTTTCATCTCAAGTCAGTTCTCAGGAAATAGAAAATAAATTATTTAATCAGCTTGTTTTTCATAAGATGAATATGAAATATAAGCCTATACTGTATTTATGTAAGAT
>CAZWUL010000094.1:0-4035 GCA_964636625.1 uncultured Atribacterota bacterium
ATCATACATACTAACGGCAATAAGAGAGTTTTCAATTAGATCACCCAATTTCTTTGCAATAAAATCATAGATATCTACATGAGGAGGCAAATCAACCAATTCTAAAGCAGTTTTAGATAAAATTCGCTCATTTTCTATGATTTTTTTTGTAGATTCCTGGTTGGATTTTAAAATAGCCTTTAATTCCTTTAATTCATCCACGAGTTCTTCCCTGGATTTTCCTTCATCTAACATTTTTAAAACCTTCAATGAGTATAAAACTAATTTAAATATATATTCTAACTCAATACTAAATATTTAGGAAAATATTTCGGAATATAATTTGAACATATATGAAATTAAACTTATTATAAATTTAATGACCCAAATTTAGTGGATTTTTGTAAAAAAACTTATTTTGATCTAAACGACTATTCAGACATCTTGGTCCGGCCCACAATAAACAACGAAAATCATAAACTTATCCAATTGGCACTAATATCCAATAGGTACTCCATTAAATATAAGTCATGTTTTAGATAGGAAGTCCTCAACATCATCAATAAATTTCAATGTACCCGTCTCTATCTGCTGGGTTAAACTATCCAAATCTGCAAAATTAGGATTATCAACAAGAACGTGCTCCAGAATAGAATCTACACCCTGGATAGTTGATGGAATGTGGTATTCCTTCCAAACACCTTCTTTTATAAGTTCCCAATACTTTCTTTGAACCTTCTTATTAGATCCAGCTAGCCAAACTTCAAATCTAAAGGTTTCATGGACAAAAACAATTGCAATTTTAAGTTTCATATTCTTTAATGACTCGGGGGTGAAAGAAAAATAGGTCATGTCCAGGTACCCGTAATAAATGCCAGAAACGAAATATCCAGGGTATTTATTTTTAAAATACACTCTTAGATCCATAATATATTTCATCAATCCCCTGTAGGCATCCTGAATGTGACCTCTATCCAACTGTTTCTTGTATTCCTGCATATGTTCCTGGAATGATTCCATATTATTTCTCCCATCTTATGAATTTCCGAAAATTAAGATTATATCAAAATCAATGTAAATGTTTCCCCTTAAACATACAAACATTGAAAAAGGTCTAAGGTAGAACCGGAAGCAGTGTGTTTAAATAATAAAAGTTCAGGTTTACACCTCTCAATATACTTCATTAACCTGATTTAAGTTATTCGCCCAGAATAGCTTTAGAAAACTTATCAAATCCAATTATGTCGATAAATATCCCCATTCGTTTTTGAATACCCTTTTCTTTATAATAATCTAATATTTTACCAATGTAATCAATAACCTGGCCGTCAGAAAGGTTTTCGGCTAGTAGTTTTCCTTTCCGGACCTGTAGTCCACATGTCCCTCCAACCATCAGTTTCCAACCCATTGGAGTCCCAATAAGGCCTATATCCCTGACTGCAGATTCTGCACATGAACTGGTACAACCGGAAAGAGCGATTTTTACTTTTTGAGGTGTTTCCATCCTGTGGAAAGCCTCATCAATACGTAACCCGAGGTCCATGGTGTTTTGATGCCCTTTCTTGCAAACTGTGTTTCCAGTGCAAAACTTGACTGCCCTCACACATTTACCAATATGACCTCCTGGCCCCATACCCAGATCATTCCAGATATTATCAATATCTGCCTCTTTAACCCCATATAATCCGATTCTATGTTCTGAGGTCATTTTAATAAATTTAACCTGGTATTTCTCAGCAGCATCGGCAATCTTACGTAAAATGGCAGGATCTACCAGACCTCCAGGGATGTATGGGACAATAGTGTACGTTTCCATATCCTTTTCTACTGCAGCTCCCTTATCTGGAATGTTTTGTTTCTTTACACCCATATAATCACACCCAGTAATGTTAGAAAATGTCAATTTAATAGTTATTATTAAATAAAAAACTTGAAGCAATGAAATAATTTATAGATTAACTTAAATGAAGTAAAATTCTAATGTTATAGACGTTTAAGAGACTTAAAATTAGCCATTAGCTATTTGTTCCTTAAAAATAATGGTAAAAACTGTTCCCGGGCCCTCACCAAGTTCGAATTCACCACCAATTTGCTTTGTTAAACTGTTTACTAGTTGTAAGCCTAAGGAGCTGGTTTTTTTATAATCAATATCTTTCGGGAATCCAACCCCGTTGTCACGAACTCTTAAAATAATTTTATGGTTTTCCCCCTTGTAGAGTTCCACTTTAATAAATCCACTTTCATTGCTGGGGAATGCGTGTTTCATACTGTTGGTAACCAGTTCATTCACAATAAGTCCTAAAGGAACAACAGTGTTGATGTCTATCTTCACATCTTCCACATCAATGTCCAGTTTAATCCGTCCTGGATCAGATACCATGGATCGGTAGAGATCAGTGGTGAGTTTTTGTATGTAGTCACCAAAATCAATGTTTTTGAGATCTGTGGACTGGTACAGTCTTTCATGGATCATGGCCATTGATTTAGCCCTATTTTGACTTTCTCTGAAAACATCACGTGCATCTTTATCTTCAATATATCTTGATTGTAGATTCAATAAACTGGATATAATCATCAAGTTATTTTTAACCCGATGGTGAATTTCCTTTATGAGCATCTCTTTTTCATCCAGGGCCTGTTGTAATTCAATTTGAGCTTCTTTAATGTCAGTTATATTCCTGGAAATTACTTGGACTGTGCGAACTTTATTGTCATGCCCATAGACTGGCTGTAAGCTGGTGCTGAACCATAGATTTTGCTTGCCCTGGGGGACAGGCATTTCCATTTCCAAACCATCTTCGGTGCTGAATACTTTTTTAATTAATTCAATCTGCTTTTCAGCAATTTCAGGGGGGAAGAACTCTCTTAGTGAATGACCCACTAGTTCAGCCGGTCTCTTACCCATACTCAATGCCCCTGCCTCATTGGCCATTAAAAAAATACCGTTCTCATCATAAAGAGAGATTGGATCCTTTGCAGACTCAATCAGGGTTCTATATTTCTCTTCACTTTCCCTAAGAGCATCCTTTGCCATTTTTTCTTCGGTTATGTCCTGATTAACACCCATAGTTCCAATCTTTCTACCATTTTTATCGTACAAGATTTTGAAACGCACCACAATGTATCTTTTTTCTCCATCGGCACGCTTCATCCAGTGATGACCGGTACTGGAAAAATTAGGATCATCTGCTTCAAAGGTTTTTTTAAGCTCATTTTCCATAAATTCATAGGCACTGGGATCAACAAAACGTTCCACATATTCCTGGGCAGACATTGTGTTTCCACCCATTTCATCAGCACTAGTACCGTAAAGGGCGAAAAACTGATCATCAAAGGTGAAGAGATCTTTTTCAGTGTTATATTCCCAATAAACCATGTCGGCCATGTCCATGCCCGTTTTCAGACGATTCTCATTCCATCTAAGCTCATTTTCAGCCTTTATTTTGTAAAAAGCCATTTCCAGTGTTGATTGGAGCTCAATTTCCTCATATGGTTTAATTAAAACCCCATATGGCCGAATTCCCATTACTTTTTTAGCTTTTGAATCATCTAATTCTTTGGTTTGAAAAATAAGAGGTACATTGATCTCTTTAATCTTTGAAGCTACTTCAATACCACCCATATCCCCGTTGAGATCAATATCCATTAAAACAAGATCCGGTTTGATGTCCAAAACCTTTTTAATTGCTTCTTCACCAGTGGAAACAACACAAGGAACCTCATAACCAAGAGATTCCAATTTACCCTTAATATCCATCGCTTCTACGTTTCCATCTACCAGAACAATTTTAATATCAGACACATGAACCAACTACACTAGTATATGTTAGGACTATTATTTAGTTTTAATCAAAAAATTGGGAATAGACACAGGACCTAATTTTAAACCTTTAAACTATTTTAAGAGCTCTTGACCATACTCCATACAGAACAAGATGTCCAGATTAAACTAAATAACCTTAAAACTAAAATTAATAAATAAAAAACTATTAAAACCTTAACAATAATCCATCCTACGTCCAAATAATTTTTTCCGCGAATGGTATACAATAACTA
>CAZWUL010000095.1:0-3859 GCA_964636625.1 uncultured Atribacterota bacterium
AGGTAATATCTTCTGTTACCTGATACTCGAATATATCTCCATCATCACTCTTTTTAGAACCGATATCCTCTAACAGTCTAACCGGTATCAAGGTACCAGCCGGTATTGTTATCTCTGTAATAGCTGGCCTTCCTTCATCAAAAATAATATTGAATATTTTTTCAGCACGCATAGCCAAGACTTCATCAGAAGTTTCGCCAAAAATACTTAATTCTAAATCCTCTACCTTAGTCAATAGCGGAGCATCTGTTACTTTATCCTGCAATGTTAATTGGGCTGAATTTATTTTAAAAGACAAAGAAGGCTCATCAGGAGTCCCTGTTATAATAAAATCTTTTAACTGCTTAACCCTTTCTTTAATAATTCCGGGCAGAGTTCTACCCACCAATTCTTTTTCCAGATACTCTATTCTACTTAATATTGATTCTGTTTTGACTTCACCGAAAACCAGGAGTTCAATCTTTGAAAGATCTTCCAGGATTGCAATTTCTGAATCACTTTGAGCAAATGCTATTTGGGGAAGAAATAGTGATAAAGTGAATACTATCGCAAAAAATGTTGATAATCCTTTCTTATAAAACATCTTTTTCACCTCGTTTTGTATTAGTATTTAGTCGTTGGTATTTAGTAGTTAGTCATTAGCAATTTTTGCTAACTATATTATATTATAAATATTTATTTATTTACACTTTTTTAATTTAAATTGATCTAAAATTAAAATAAACAAATAAATTAAGCATTTTTTTCTATTTCCAGATCATTATTTAATTTCTTTATTAAATTTGTTATCATTTTACAAATTACTTCTAAATCATTTGATATTTTGCTTTTAATATCTGCTTCCAAATAGTTTAATCTGTTAGCAATTATAAGTTGTGTTTCTAATTCAGCGCAGCTTCCTAATGCAATATATAAAAATTGTCTAAATTCTTTATTATAATATCTTGTAAAACCTTCAGCAATATTTGAAGGAATTGATATTCCCGACCTTCTGAGCTGAGAAGTTAATCCATATAATTCCTCATTTGGGAATAATGATGTTATATCATAAATATTTTTCACCAATACAATACTTCTTTTCCATATTTTTAAATCCTTATAACTTTTAATTTTCATTATTCCAGTCTATTTATATATACCTCCTGTTTTTTTACTAAATACTAACTACAAACGACTAACTACTAGCTAACTTGTATTCTTTCAATTTATATATTACCATATTACTATATTATTCCAAAGGTTTATTATGAAATATTATAATTAATTTTTCCTTCACCCCCACCTTAATCCTCCCCCCTCAAGAGGGAGGGAATGGGAACAGAGTTGATTCTCCTCAAGGAGGAAAATATAAAAGAAAAATCAATTTACCCTTCAATTGGAAGAAAATAAAAAAAGATTTAATCCTTTCCTTTAGAGAAAACAAATAAAAGAGGAGTAAATCCATCCCTCAAGAGGGAGGTTCATTATTACTCCATGTGGTAAGAAATGAGATGAGTTAATCCTTCTGTCAAAAAAAGAGGGGTGGTACTTCCCTCTCCCCTCGGAGATAGAGGGTTAGGGTGAGGGGGATAAGATGAAAGATTTAAATAAGCCCCCGGGAAAATCCCGGGGGCTTATGGTTCTAGTTAAGTTGCTTTAGCAATGATTAGAAGCTGACTTCGATTCCAGCATAGACCTTAGTTGTGTCATCAACGATAAATTTGTCATCCCAATCATTGATATCATCAGACCAATCATTGTATTCAATACCAACCTTGAGGTCAGTATTTTCAGCCATAGCATACTGCAATTGTGCTTCTGCACTGAAGAGAGCAGCATGACCAGAATCAACACGACCTTCAACGATTAAGACCATTGGATCGTTTTCGAATTCGTACACCATATTAGCAATTGCTTTGTAAGAAGGAACTGCGGCAACAACATACTCGCCATATACATTGAAAGTAAATTCATCAGCATCGCCAAGGTACAGATTCAAGTATTGACCCTTCAAGGTTATATCGGTTGTGAGAAGATCGTATTTACCAGACACGTAGGCTTCAGAATCTGGATGATCGGAATCAATGTTAGTGAATTCTAATTTTAATTCAACAAAATGATCAACAGGTGCTACCATTGCGGAATCCATTACATAGCTCCACGTAGGTAATACTGCTACTTGTACATTATCGTCATCAGAATCGGTCAAGCTAAAGCTTGCTCCAACTTCTACACCCAATTCATCAGGATCGTAGGCAGAATTGGTAGGAACAAATCCAGGTTGTGTGTACCAGCCTTCAACAGTTAAGCCAAGATCGCCATCACTAAAAGTACCGTCCATCAGGGCAGCAGCACCAAATGAAGTGCCAATCATATCAGTGAGAACTCCGCCTTCTAAAGCAAGGCTAACCTGATGTTCGTCACCTTCGTCTGTTAAATCAAAACCAAGATTTGCACCAGCAACTAAGACATTACCGGCAGCAACATCATAAGAAGCAGTGATTCCCATTGAGATATCATCATCATCGCCTAAGAGGAAATCAACATTTAAGACATAGAAATCTTCTACATTCATAAACGCTGTCCAGGTGCCTAAATCCTCGTCGGTGTTCCAATTCCACTGTGCCCAGACGCCCGGGAAGTCTTCTAATTCATCATAATCGTAGATTAAACCAAGTCCGATGGTTGCTGGTTCAATTGAATCAGAAATCCAAAGACTCCAGTCGCCATTGTATTTCAGGTCATAGCCGCTGACTGTAGTATTGGTAGCGACGCCACTGATTAGATTTTCGGCTGCTAATGTAACAGATACAACTGTTTCCGGGTTAACTTCTGCGGTAAAGGTAAGTTCAGCTGTGTCTTCCAATGTAGCAGGACCTACCGGGAAAATGTCCTTAGTATAATCAGCGGTCCATACACCGGTAATAGTAACAGGGTCAAAGAATCTTTCGTGTTTGTCAACCAGTTCCTGCATAGCAGCAATGGCTTCGCTCTGTTCGCCCAGAGCAGCTTCCAGATCAGCAACTCTTACGCCTAAATTAGCTAACTCATCAGCAAATTCTACAGCCAGCCTGGAAAGAATTTCTATATCTTCTCTCATTCCACCATACTGTTCTACATAAGCTAATGCTTTTGCCAAAGCTTCTGCGAGTTCATAACGAGTCAATGTTCTCTGACCACCAAAAGTACCATCAGGGTATCCAACAATAACACCTTTTGCTGCAAGAGTTTGAACTGCATCATAAGCCCAATGGTTTAAAGGAACGTCAACAAACGGATTTGCCAAAGCAGGAATAGCTAAAGCAAATACAAGCACTAAAACTAAAAGTAATTTTTTCATGTTTTTCTCCTTGGTATTTTCTTTATATTTCCAGCTTAATTCCCTTTAAACAAAACCGATTAACTGAGTATCCTTCGTTCCCTCAATTATGTTTTGTATTAAAAAAAATCAACTGGATTTTTGTATCATTTTCCGATAATCAAGGCAGGTACCAAATCTCTTTTCACCTCCTTTCTTCCCGCTTTAATTATACAAATTAGAAATGATACAAAACTTGATTGTTTATTTGATACAAGTAAATGTAATTCAGGCAATAAATTACCAAAGAACATTCGTTATTATTATAGAACGCTATAATTATAAATGTCAAGCATTTTTTAGCCGATAAACAGCATAAAATTGCTTTTCTATCTATTCGACCTTTATTAGTGATATTATTCTACAATAAAAGTCGTTAGTCGTTGGTAGTTAGTATTTAGTTAAAGACAAGATTTAAGAAAATAGTTATCAGTTTTTGGTTTACAGTTTTTAGTTAAATATTCTCGGGTAGAATTGGATGAGATTGCTTCGTCACTTCGTTCCTCGCAATGACAGAAAAAA
>CAZWUL010000096.1:0-1564 GCA_964636625.1 uncultured Atribacterota bacterium
ATTATATTGTAGGTACCGGTGGTCCAGGTTGTGGGGATGGTCCATGTGATAGTCGTTAAACCATTGATGACATCTGCATTACCTATAAGAGTGTTGTTTACTTTGTATGTTACTTGTCCGTCTTTTACTGGATTTCCGTTGGAGTCTGTTATGTGGGTGTTTATTGTTATGGTTTGGCCTGCGTGGCCGTTAACTGGGTCCAAGGTAATGGTAGTGGGGATGGGGCTTACTGTTAGGTTTGTAGTATTGGTGGAAGCCAAATACTTATGACTACCTAAATAATCTACAACAACACCATAGAAACCACCAATCCACGAAGAGGGAATGGTCCAGTTAATGGTTGCTAGGCCATTGGAGATATCCACTGTGCCAATAGTAGTGCTGTTTACTTTGTATGTTACTTTTCCTTCGTTCACTGGATTTCCGTTGGAGTCTGTTATGTGGGTGTTTATTGTTACAGTTTCACCCGCATCACCTCTAACTGGATCTGCGGTAATGGTGGTAGGAGACTGGTTTATTGTTACTGGTGTTGAAAGTATTTGATTATCAACTGTCACCTTAATATTATCTGAGCCTACGGTTCCTGGTATGTAAAACGATGTTATACTACCATTCACCAGTACATTATCAGCTGGTCTGTAGAGTCCCAAGTAACTTGAGAATTCAACATAGATTCCATCTGGCACATGGCCGTTTTCTGGATCATGATAAGTTCCAGTATTGTCATGCAGTAAATCAACAATAACAGTCGAATTACCACCATAGGAGATATTAGTAGGGTTAGTTGTCATATTCAGAATCAACCAGGAACTTACGTCAACACTACCATTTGAACTATTAGACACATAACTTAATGGATTAAGGTTTGAACCCCACCAGTTAAGCGTAGCATTCACTGTGCCCATTTCGCTGTAGATCTGGCTGTTATTTTGACTGTTTCCAACAATCCTGTTGAAATGAACAACAACACTAAACCCCGCAGCAGTATTGTAGATGGCCCCACCACTACCACCTGCGGTGTTGTTGGTGAGTGTACTGTTGGTTACGGTTAAATTTCCACCATTATTGTTGATGGCCCCACCACCACTCCAATTTAATGCGGTGTTGTTGGTGAGTGTACTGTTGGTTACGGTTAAATTTCCACCCTTATTGTAGATGGCCCCACCACTATTGTTTGTGAACATACAGTTTGTCACGGTTAAATTTCCACCATTATTTTGGATAGCACCAGCACTACCTGCCCTGTTGTTGTTGAATGTACTGTTGATCACAGTTGAAATTCCGCCCTTATTGTAGATGGCCCCACCAACATTAGCACTTACGGAGTTGTTGTTGAATGTACAGTCAATCACAGTTAAATTTCCTTTATTATAGATGGCACCATTAAATACTGCGGTGTTGTTGTTGAATGTACAGTTGGTCACAGTTAAATCTCCTCCATACTCATTGTAGATGGTACCCCCATCTGCGGTGTTGTTGGTGAGTGTACTGTTGGTCACAGTTGAAATTCCACCATTATTGTAGATGGCACTACCATACGCAATACCATAATATTTTACGAAGT
>CAZWUL010000096.1:1664-3809 GCA_964636625.1 uncultured Atribacterota bacterium
TGTTGGTGAGTGTACTGTTGGTTACGGTTAAATTTCCACCATTATTGTAGATGGCACCACCTCCAGATGTTGCCCTGTTGTTGGTGAGTGTACTGTTGGTTACGGTTAAATTTCCACCATTATTGTAGATGGCCCCACCATAATTTGCCCTGCTGCTGGTGAGAGTTAAGTTAGTTATGTTAACTGTTATTCCTGATAGTATGTGGAATATGCTGTTTCCGCTTTGTTGTCCATTGATTATTGTGTTTTCCTGGTTTTCGCCGGTGATTGTCATGTCTTTGTTTATGGTTATTCCTGATTCGTTGTAGGTTCCTGGTGCTATGTAGATTGTTCCGTTTGTTGTGACTGTGCCTGTGGCATTTGTTATGGTCTTTTTGGGTCCGCTTGTGGTGTTGTATGTGGGTGATAGTCCGTCCCATGTGTCGTTTCCTTCTGTACTGACGTATATTGTGGAATTACTTGATGTGTTGGCTGCGCTTACAGCACTAACACTTAAAGAAAATAAAACCACGCCTATTAGTAGTAGAAAGGGAATTTTGGGGATTGATTTTTTATTTTGGGTTTTCATTGGTCTTTTTCACCTCCTTTATGTCTGTTTTAGATATGGATGGTATTGTCATATCCATAAAACCATACTATAGTTATAATAAATAAAACTTCTGTTTGTATGATTAAAATAGGGGTAATTAAAGTTAGTAAGTACAATCTAAAAGTAAAATAACTTTTAAAATTATAACTGCCTTGAATTAAACGAACTCATAACAAATTAAGTAAAATAAGCAAATAAATTAACATGTATCAGTGTCTCCATAAAGTGATAAAAAAAATATGCAAAAAATATTTAATAAATGCTTAAAATGTTCAATTAACCGAAACAGAAATGATCATAATACAGAATTAAGTCCTTTTAGTTTTACTAAGAATTTAAAACTATCAAATTAGTCATCAAATCAATTAAAAGTCTAATCACGTGTATTTAATGGATTTTATTAACTTTTAATCATGTAAAAAAAAGAAAGGGGGGGGGTGTATTTGGTGGTTTATTTTTTCTTTGGTGTTAGTATTCCTCCGAGTATGGCTAGTATGGCTAGTATGAGGCTTGTTGTTGGTGGTCCTGTTTTTTGCATTGTTATGGTGTTGCTTGCTGCGTTTGCTGTTGTAGGGTTGTTGTTGTTGTTTGGTGTTTCTATGTTAATGTTGAATGGTTTTATTGTGTTTGTGTTTCTGTTGAGTGTTTGTGAGTTTATTGTGGGTATTATGGTGTATTTTCCGCTTGTTAGTGCCCTAAGTGTAAGATACAAATAAGGATCTCCTACTTCTACGTTGTTGAGTGTCCATGTTATTGTTCTGTTTGTGGGGTTGTAGGTGTATGTTCCGCTGTCAACACTGGCTGTTACAAATTCCAAACCTTCCGGTATCTGGAATGACACCAAAACTTTAGCCGCATCATCCGGACCACTATTACTGAGTTTATAAGTTAAAACAAACTTATCACCCACACTAGGATTAACCTTCGAACTTGTAACGTTCATGTACAGATAAGCAGATGGCTGCAATGTCAAACTGGTACCATTGGTAGAAGCCAAATAATTACTGCTACCAGAGTATTCTGCAATTATATTGTAGATGCCGCTGGTCCAGGTAGTGGGAATGGTCCAGTTAATGGTTGCTAGGCCATTGGAGATATCCACTGTGCCAATAGTAGTGCTGTTTACTTTGTATGTTACTTTTCCTTCGTTCACTGGATTTCCGTTGGAGTCTGTTATGTGGGTTTTTATTGTTATCGTTTGGCCTGCGTGGCTGTTAACTGGGTCCACGGTGACCGTGGTTGGTGTTGGGTTTATTGTTAGGTTTGTAGTATTGTTAGATGCTAGGTAATTAGTACTGCCTGAGTATTCTGCAATTATATTGTAGATGCCGCTGGTCCAGGTAGTGGGAATGGTCCAGTTAATGGTTGCTAGGCCATTGGAGATATCCACTGTGCCAATAGTAGTGTTGTTTACTTTGTATGTTACTTGTCCGTCTTTTACTGGATTTCCGTTGGAGTCTGTTATGTGGGTGTTTATTGTTATGGTTTGGCCTGCGTGGCCGTTAACTGGGTCCACGGTGACCGTGGTTGGTGTTGGGTTTATTGTTAGGTTTGTA
>CAZWUL010000097.1:0-3787 GCA_964636625.1 uncultured Atribacterota bacterium
TCCTTGACGCGGAAGAGGTCACTGGTTCAATCCCAGTACCGCCCACCATTTTTTTAGAACTTTTTAGAGTAAAGATCTACATTTTAAATAAAATTAGACATACTAATCAATAGCAATAAAGAAATGATAAGATATAAGCAGGAAAGGATAATAAAAAAGACGTTAGTTTGCATAGGTGAAAAATCTCATGTCAGATAGCGTGAGGTTTTTTATTTTTTAGGTAGGCAAGGGAGGTGCTTGATGAAAGAAAAAAAAGTTGTTTTATGGAATGAAAAAAGGATAACAGTTGATTCTGAATCAACTTTCTATGACATATTAAAGGTAAATGAATCCCAATTAGCAAAAAGGGCTCTAGCGGTAAAGGTTGATGGCCAAAAGAAAGATCTTTTCGATAAACCTGAAAATAATGACAGAATTGAAATAATTACATTTGATACTGGCGAAGGTAAGGAAATATTTTTCCACAGCTCTTCCCATATTTTGGCTCAAGCGGTACAAAAATTATTCCCTGACACTAAGTTGGCTATAGGCCCTGCTATTGAGGAAGGCTTCTACTATGATTTTGATACAGAACATACTTTTACCCCGGATGATTTAAAGACCATAGAAAAAAAGATGAAAGAAATAGTAAGAAAAAATATTCCTTTCCAGAGAAAGACCTTAAAAAAGAAAGAAGCTATTAGTTTATTTAAACAAAGAGGAGAAGTATATAAGGTAGAATTATTAGAGGAATTTCCTGATGAAGAAGTTACTATTTATCAACAGGGAGACTTTCTTGATTTATGCCGAGGACCTCATGTTCCTTCAACTGGAAAAATTAAAGCTTTTAAGTTGTTAAGCCTTGCAGGAGCTTATTGGCGAGGAAACGAAAAAAATAAGATGTTACAGAGAATATATGGAATTTCTTTTGATTCCAGAGATACTCTGGAGCATTATCTTAAAATGATTGAAGAGGCAAAGAGAAGGGACCATAGGAAAATAGGTAAAGACTTAGATTTGTTCAGCTTCCAGGAAGAAGGAGTTGGGTTCCCCTTCTTCCATCCAAAGGGGATGGTTATTCGTAATCTATTGGAAGAATTTTGGAGAGAAGAACATCTAAAACACGGCTACCAGGAAATAAAAACCCCAATTATTCTCAATAAATCCTTGTGGATTAAATCCGGACATTGGGACCATTATAAAGAAAATATGTATTTTACGAAAATAGACGAACAGGACTTTGCGGTAAAGCCAATGAATTGCCCAGGGGGGATTTTGGTATACAAAAATAGATTGCATAGTTATAAGGAACTTCCATTAAGGATAGCTGAGCTAGGATTGGTTCATCGACACGAATTATCAGGGGTTTTGCATGGCTTATTCCGTGTTAGATCGTTTACCCAGGATGATGCACATATCTATATGATGCCTTCTCAAATAAAAAGTGAAGTACAAAGTCTTATTGCTCTTGAAGGATATTTCTATAAGACATTTGGTTTTGATTACCATATTGAGTTAAGTACCAAGCCAGCAAACGCCATGGGTTCAGATGATATTTGGGAAAAAGCTACAAATAGCTTAAAAGATGCCCTGGATGATAAAGGGTTGCCCTATAAAATTAATGAAGGTGATGGGGCTTTCTATGGCCCAAAAATAGATTTTCATTTAAAAGATTGTCTTGGGAGGAGCTGGCAATGTGGTACTATTCAATTAGACTTTCAAATGCCAGAGCTTTTTGAATTATTTTTTATCAACCCTGACGGACAGAAAGAGCAGCCGGTAATGTTACACAGAACAATCCTGGGTAGCCTGGAGCGTTTCATTGGAATTCTTATAGAGCAATTCGCAGGTTTTTTACCTACCTGGATTGCTCCAGTTCAAGTTCGTTTGCTGCCGATTGCAGATCGCCATATTGAATATGGAAAAATATTAGAGAAAAAACTTATTGAAAAAAATATTAGAGTAGAATTAGATGAAAATAATGAAAAAATTGGATCCAAGATAAGACTTGCAGAAATGCAGAAAATACCATATATGCTGATTTTTGGTGATAAAGAAATCGACGAAAATATGGTAAATATAAGACGACACGGCCAAGGCAACTTAGGTCCTTCCTCACTGGAAAAATTTATGCATAAATTAAAAAAGGAAATAGATGAGAAATTATTGCCCTGAGTTATAATTTTAATAATTAAAGCTAATTACAAACTATTAGATAAAATAACAATGTTGACTAAAAAAAAACAATATGCTATAGTCTTTTAGCAGGTATTTAGAAATATACTATATTTATAAAAATGGAATATAAAAGGAGGAATTTGAAATAAAGTCACAATCTACATTTCGCGTAAATCGTGAAATTAAAGCCAAGAAGATACGGTTAATTAATCACAACGGGGAGCAACTTGGCTTGGTGGAGCGAGAAACAGGATTAGAAGAAGCACAAAAAAATAATCTTGACCTGGTTGAGGTTTCCCCTGATGCCAATCCACCTGTATGCCGGATTATGGATTATGGGAAATATCGGTATACTGCTGAAAAAAGGGTTAAACAAGGGAAAAAAAGACAAAAGACAACCAGCTTGAAAGAAATAAAAATGAGGCCCAATATTGGCGAACATGATTATGAATTTAAAACAAAGAATATACATAAATTTCTAAAAGATGGAAATCGAGTCAAGGTTACAATAATGTTTAGAGGCCGTGAGATGAAATTTGTTGATGCAGGTCGGGAGCTTTTAGAGAGGGTAATATCTGAAACAAATGAAATTTCAAAAGTTGAAAAAAAACCGAAATTAGAAGGAAGAAATATGACTTTAATTCTCATTTCTAACAAAAATAATTAGATTAATATTAAACAAAAAACGATAACGGAGGGTTTGCGAATATGCCAAAAATGAAAACACATCGTGGAGCAGCAAAGCGTTTTAAGGTGACTGGAACCGGTAAAATAAAACGTTCAAAGGCTTATAAAAGTCATATATTGACCAAAAAGACACCAAAAAGAAAAAGACAGTTGGCTAAATTAACTATCATAGATAAGAGTGATAGCAAGCGAATTAAACGCATGTTGCCTTATGAATAATGATAAGAATAATTGAACTATATATTAATTACATATTTCATAAATCAAAAAATAAAAAACAATTACATACAATTCAAGAGTAAATGAGGAGAAATAGTTATGCCAAGAGCAAGTAGTAGTGTTGCCTCAAGAAACAGAAGAAAAAAAATACTAAAGTCTGCTAAAGGATATTGGGGTGGAAAAAGTAAATTACTTCGAACCGCCAAAGATGCGGTGAGAAAGTCATTAGCCTATGCTTATCGTGACAGAAAAGCGAGGAAAAGAGATTTTAGGAGACTATGGATTACCCGTATCGGTATTGCTGCTAAAAGAGAAGGTATTTCTTATAGCAGGTTACTAAAGGGATTAAAAGATGCAAATATTCAGTTGAATCGGAAGATGTTATCCGAAATAGCTATCCATCATGAAAAGGCTTTTTCCCAATTAGCAGGCATAGCTATGTCAGACGAAAAGTAATATTAAAAAACATATTTTATAGCCAGTATATCTGTATATAATTACTTAATACACAATATAATAGTATAAATAATTACTAAGAAAGATAGTAAATAAGATTTTCCATTACTAATTTCAGGATAATCTTGTTGAAGTTCACTTTCATAATTCCAGCTGAAAAAAAAGTAGGCCTGGACGGGTTTTCCGTTAAAACAAATTAAGTTTGGACTTGGCTTTATATAAGTCAAAAAGGGTGGTAACGCGGAGAAGTTTATAATTTTCGTCCCTT
>CAZWUL010000098.1:0-3770 GCA_964636625.1 uncultured Atribacterota bacterium
AATAGTTCCTGTAAATACAAATGTCGGTTTGTCCAAAACAGTCATCTCCTTTCTTTTATTGTAAAATTCTATTTATTTTAATATATCAAAACATTTAGTCTTTGTAGTAATTATAGATTAATGTAATGTTTGTATCAAATAAATATTTGTTTAACCATATCATTTTTCAAATCATTTAGCGATGGAATGGCTTTTCTATTAATTCTTTTTTCTCAATTTTTAAATTATCAGCTAAATCATTTATTATATTATTCAGAGTTCCAATCTTTATCGGATCATGATTTGGGAGAGAGGAAAACTTATATCTCTTGATATCTTATGCAAAATATCGGGGTCAGGCTTCACATTTTCACAAAACATGATATTCTTCTAAGGGCCATTTCCAGATAGGAATATATTTTTGGTTTGACAATCAGACACATTAAAAGAAGATTGAATCAGAGCAGTAAGCTTAATGCATGTTTTTATTTTATAACCATCTATTGTATTATTGGTTTTCATCTTTCTTAAGGCAACAATTCTTGTATTTCTTCCCGCTGCCGCAAGGACATGGATCGTTTCTGCCTATTTTCTTGCTTGGTATAAAATCAATCACGTTGGGTTCAGTAAACCCGAATGGCTTTTCCGGCAAAGGTCTCAAATTCGATTTTTCATAGCGCTTGTGCATTTCATCAGGAGTATGACCGTTATTTTCCCATAACCTGACATTATTTGAAAGATTCATCACCAGTTGTAGAACTTCTTTGGCTTGTTCATGGCTCTCAAAGATGATCCCTCGGTTATTAATACAATCAAATATTAGCTTCATATCAAAGACAAACTGACAGATTCCCTGAAGTTCTTCCATTAATAGTTGGGTTTTGTAATCATCTCCTTCGTAGAAGTTTTCCTTAATATAATCATATAATATATTGTATGCCGGCGTTTTTTCAAAATAAAATTCATCCACATATTTTAATAGTTCTTCTTGCTCCGGGATGTAGTATGGCTTATTTTCTTTTTCTGCCATTAGTTCATCAATTCCATCATTTTCGATAATGGATTCTTTCACAAAACAATCTTTGTAAATTTCAGTAAAATTATCTGCCAGGACATAGGGTGGATTTTGAAAATAAGTCTCCACATCTTCCATGGTAATCTTCTCATCATTCTGGCTATTATAAATCTCTAAAAGTCTATCCTTATGGAGGATGCCATAAAGGTTTGTCAGTGCTATGATGTATTTGGTTAATTTAGTCATTTGGTATCGGTCCTTTCGTTCTATAATTCTCTTGAAAATCTTATGGCCTATTCTTCTTCATCATTGATAAATCTATACATACTGGATTTGGCTGAATCCAGCATTTTTAAGGTTTTTACCCTGCGAAGATTGATTTTTAATTCTGAAGCAATGGGCTCAACAAGTCTGAACGTTTCTTCTTTTTTTACTCGTATTTCCTGAGGTAGAATTTCCATATTCATGATAATATTATAGAATTGTTGTTGAAATTCTCTAAAACATTGATCTGGTTTTGCTAAATAATGATCTAAAATAAAACCCGAATGATGGTCTACCCAAAAAAACACATAAGGATAATATGGTCTCTCTCCTTTATCCTGAACTGCCCTTGGATAATAAAAGAAATCGGCTTCCCAGGTACCTTGATGGGGCAAATGTCTCCTGTTTATTTTGTTTAGTAGCTCCTTATCAAGGGATTTTAAAATAATCTCGTCTTTTGCCAGGGGTAATGGTTCTATCCATAGGTCTTTCCAGGAAAAACCTGTCGCTTCTTTTTTTGGGACTCGAACCAGGTAATGATTGTTGGTACGTGGGGTGAGAAGGTTTGGATTTTGCTTAAAGCGGATTGCTACTTCCATTGCCTGATAAAGGCATAAGGTTAAATACTTTGCCTCCGCAACAGTTAAAAACCACGGGTGATATCCGGGCAGATAACTCCGGAATAATGGCCATAATCGGGGATTATTTAATTTCAGACCAACTTTTTTAATGATTTTAAAATCTTCTTTCTGTAAAAAATCTTTTTCCTCAAATGAGGCCATTAATAAGTTCTGATGACTGAGTATTTCCTCAAGGGACGGATAGTCTTTTTTCGATTGAAGGTCTAAGTAACCATATAACCCCTCGCTTCCTAAATACACTGCCAGGGCAAAGTATTCTCCTGCTCCTCCCATGATACAGCAGTATCCTATCTCTCCAGTTTCAGGGTTTTGCACTCCAAATATATCAGTATCCCACATCCAGCTCCAGCATTTCATTCTTTGAAATTCTATGGCAGCTTTGTATAATTCTTTCCATTGTTTAATAGTAGGTAATTGTTTATTCATCCATATAATTCCCTTCAATCTATAATGAATATTTAATATGAAAACTTTTTAATATTATATTATATAGGTATTTGTAAATCAAAATTGTTTATGCAAAATATAAATCGCGGGCATTTGAAAAACGAAATTCCTATTTGATTGTTAAAAAAGGTAAGATAATAGAAGGTATAAGGTGCAAGACATAAGCGGTTTGATTCTTTATAGAACCTATCTTCTAATCTTATACTTGTTTGTCTTCTCATATTATCACCTCAGATTAATAATACTGCAATTGGCGTATGAAGTTAATACAAAATATCGTGTTAAGGCTTCATATTTGACATTTATCAGTTTTTATTTAAACTAATAAACTAAATACTAACGACTAAATACTATTTAATAAATGGATGAGATTGCTTCTTCGCTACGCTCATCGCAATGACAGGAAGAGGGAAAATAAGCGCAATGACAGGAAAGAGTCTCACCCCCACCTTAGTCCTCCCCCCTCAAGGGAGAGGAAATGAAATAAGATAATCCTCACATCAATTGGGAGGAAATTAAAGTTCAAGTTATCAGTTTTTATTTAAACTAATAAACTAAATACTAACGACTAAATACTATTTAATAAATGGATGAGATTGCTTCACTATCCTATTCGATTCCCAGGCTGAGTTTAATTGCCTCGTTTACTTGATTCATTTTCTCACTGGTTAGCTCCCCTATTCTTTTTTCAAGTCTTAGCTTGCTTACAGTCAATATTTGACTGGTTTTAACTATTGAGGTTTTATTAAGACCACTTTCGTGTGTTTCTATTTTTACATTCATAGGATATAATTTAATTGAAGTAGATATGGCTGCTATAATCGTAGTAGCTGCATTTATATTTCCAACATCATTTTGAATAATTAAAGCAGGTCTTATCCCAGCCTGTTCACTCCCTCTTGATGGATTCCAGTTCACTAACCATATTTCGCCTCTTTTGGGATATTTATTCATGCAGTGCTTCTTCCTGAGCTTTTAAGGACAACTCTGCAAATTCCTGGTCTTCATTAGCCATATCTTTATAACCTTTAGCCATAAGTTCTTCAGTATGTTTTTTAAACCAGAGCTTTAAGGCTTCTTCGGTCAATTGGCTTTTTGAAAATTTATGGGTTTTTGTGGTTTTCTCAATTTCTTCCAATATTTTATTATCAATTGTGATACTTAACTTACTTTTTGTTCTCATTATTTATGCACCTCCTGATACTATTATATATCGTTTATATAGTCGTGTCAAAATAGTATTACGTATTCTATATAGTGTATAAATTGAAGAAAATAAAAATAATTTCACCCCCACCTTTATCCTCCCCCCTCAAGGGGGAGAAGATGAGAAGAGCTAATCCATCCGTCAAGGGGGATGAATTGATATATGGTCTTCCCCCGATAATCCGGACACTAAGTTAAGACAATTTTGTTAACATTAA
>CAZWUL010000099.1:0-3685 GCA_964636625.1 uncultured Atribacterota bacterium
CACCTGGGTGATTACAGTACTCAATTAAATTTCTGGCTTCATCAACCCCTCTTGTTCCCAGATTAACTGCCAGCATTATTTCTGAGTTAACACTCTTTGACCATTCTACAAACTCATTAATTCCTACTTGATTCGGCTCTATAACTCTCCAGGCAAGCTCTAATCTGCTTTTTCTTTCACTCTTAGGACCAATGCCATCCTCCCAGTTGTACCCTGAAACAAAATTCCCGCCTGGATATCTTATAATAGGCACTTTTAATTCTTTTACCATTTCAATTACATCTTTGCGAAACCCATGTTTATCAGCCCCGGGATGACCGGGTTCATAGATACCACCATAAATTGCCCGTCCCAAATGCTCAATAAAAGACCCATATATTCGATTATCAACCTCTGCAATCCTATATTTTTTGTCAATTATACAATTAGCATTTTTCATTAGCAAACTATACACACCTCCTATTGGTAATCAGGAACCAGTGTTCCAAAATTTGGAGTCCCATCTTCATTCCAATCAAATACCTGGGCACGAGTGTGCCGGTTTGGGTCATAAAGAGGATCGCCGACTATATACTGGTAGTTTCTGGCATGATATACTAGCACATCTTTACTATTATCTTCTGAAACAGTAAAGCTATTATGACCCGGGCCATATTGCTCGTTTTCTTCATTAGTTTTAAAGACTGGTTCAGGAGACTTGTTCCACGAATTTGGAGCCAGCAAATTAGCAGTGTCAGACGCACTCAAAAGCCCCATGCAATAGTTAGAATCGGTCGCGCTTGCCGAAAAACTGATAAATATTTTATTGTTTCTCTTAATCACGGCTGGCCCTTCATTAACCCAAAACCCTCTTTTCTCCCAGCTATATTCAGGAGTAGCAATCATTACAGGTTTGCCTTTAATAGTCCATGGATTTTCCATTTCTGCAATATATAAATTGGAGGGATTATATAACTCGTGTGTTTTTTGAGCCCATAAAAAGTATCTGACCCCATTATGTATAAAGGTAGTCCCATCTAAGGAAAAATTGGAAAAAGAAAAGTCGTCTTCTGCTGATTTTTTCATCATACCCTTTTCCTGCCAATTGCCAGTCAATGGGTTTTCAGCAGTGCACTCCAATACATATGGCCGAATTCCCCATATATTTCCACCAAGTCCCCCGGCAGCAAAATATATATACCACTTTCCTTCAATGTAATGAATTTCCGGGGCCCAGATATGGGCTGACATCTCTCCAGAATCATGCTTTTTCCAGACTGTTGCTCCATCTACTGAACCAAGTCCCTGTATTGTATTTGCCCTTCTAATCTCTATACGGTCATATTCCGGAACAGATGCTGTAAAATAATAGTAACCATCTGAATGTTTATAAACCCATGGATCAGCACGCTGTTCGATTATTGGGTTTTTATATTCAATCTTTTTCAAAACAAAATTCTCTCCTTTCTGATATTCTGTTGTATTTAATTGTGCGCAATATAGAAATTCGGTGAATGCAAACAGCACTAAAATGATTGACATTATTATAAAAATAAATACTTTTATACTTGATAAAACTTTAAACATAAAGAAAATTTCCTTTTATCTTATAATTATTATCATTTATCCTGTTGCCAAAGATGGTGTGTCCTATCATTACTGTTTTACTCCCCCAGCTGTTAATCCTTCAATAAATGCTTTTTGGTTCATAAAAAATAGAAGGGCGACCGGGATTACCGAAATAACCGCACCAGGCATAATCATGTCATAAGCATTCCCATAAGGAGTAAGAAGGGACATAAGACCAATCGGCAAAGTTAATTTATCAGATGATCTTAATACTACCAAAGGCCATACAAAAGTATTCCAGCTTGTTAAGGCCATAAGTATAGTCATTGCACCAAAGGCTGGTTTCATCAAGGGAGCAACTATCTTAAAAAATATCCTGAATTCACCACAACCATCAACCCGGGCCGCCTCTATTAAATCTTTTGGAATTCCCGCTACATACTGTCTGAAAAAGAATATTGCGAATGGAGAGACTGCAAACGGCAAGACAACTCCCAGGTAGGTATTCATTAGTCGAATTTCAATCATCAGTCTATATAACGGAAGAAGTAATATTTCAAGGGGAACCATCATTACCAGTAATACCAGCAGGAAGAGGAGTCTCCTACCTCTAAACCTATAAACCGCAAGCCCGTAACCAACCAGTGATGAAAAGAATACTGAGAATGCTGTATAAATAGCTGTGATAATTAAACTATTTTTAAACCAGCTTATATATCTACTGTCCTCGGAAAATAATATTCTGTAATTGTTTAAAGTCATGATATCAAAATCCATTTTTAAAGTAAGTCCATTGCGAAGCATATCCTGGCCGGGCTTAAATGAAGTAATCAGCATGAAAAAAAACGGAGCCAGATAAAGCACACAAATAACCGTCAACACTGTAAACGATATGTACATCCCCCTTTTTTTGCTTATAATATATTTATTTTTCATCATGCTAATCCTCTTTAAAAAATCCAAATATTTTTAATTGGATAAGATTTACTGTCATAATAATTACCAGCAAGGTAATACCGATAGCTGCTGCAAAACCAAAATTATTATAATTAAATCCGGTTTGATAGATGTAGGCCACCAGTGTTAAACCAATATCTCCAGGTGACCTGGAGGTCCAATAAGCAAAACTTTCTGCAAACATGGAAAAGCCCCCGAATACACTTATGGTAGTAACAAAAATAATCACCGGCTTTAAAGATGGCACAGTAATATGAAAAAATTTTTGTAACCCATTTGCCCCATCAATATCTGCTGATTCATATAATTCATTGGGAATCCCCTGAAGTCCAGCTAAAAAGTATACTATATTGACACCAGTCCACCTCCACACACATAAAATCACCATTGCCAGCATACCGGTCCATTTTCCCTGTAACCAGACTACTGGCTCTAATCCAAACCAGCCGATAATATGATTAAATAAGGCAGTTGGCTGAGTGCCAAATGCAAATCTGAAAAACATACCTCCTACTATTACTGAAGTTAGTGCAGGCATGAATAATGAAGACCTGAATATATTGCGTCCCGGTAAATCTTTATTATTTAATAATACTGCCAGAACCAGTGGAACCGGAATTAATATGGCTATGGTAAGAAATGTATAGCTGAAACTTACCCTTAATGCGTTGTAATAGTGAGGGTTTAGCAAATTTCTATAATTTTTAAACCCGACAAAAGTGACGTCTCCAAACCCTGCTATGTCCTGAAAGCTCATTATTATTGCAGAAATTATTGGATATAAAAAGAATAATAAAAAGGTAATTATAAAAGGTAAAACAAAGACATAAGGAATTACTTTTAAGGAATTTATAGTATTATGTATTTTTTTAATCTTATTCATTTAAACCACCAGTCGTTCATAGCATGAAAAAACATCAATTCCTTCCATGTGCAGGATTATTTATAACCCTGCACATGGAAGATAATAGCCAAAGCTATTAAAGATTACCTTATCTGTACTGGCTTTATTGCATGGCACGTAATTCGTTTGCAATTTGTCTTAATACTTCTTCAGGAGTTGCAGTCTGTTGTGATATTGTCCTGTAAGAAGCCTCTGATTTGAGTAAATTAATTGCAGCCGGGTAAATATCAGTAATCACAGTTGGGTTAATTTCATCCCTAATCTCTAAAAGCACAT
>CAZWUL010000100.1:0-3642 GCA_964636625.1 uncultured Atribacterota bacterium
AAGAAGAAGCCAGGCAATTAGACAGCTTAGCCGAAGCCCTAATACAAAAAAGCGTTTGGATAATCGGCGGAGACGGCTGGGCTTATGATATTGGTTATGGCGGTCTCGATCATGTAATCGCTCAAAAACAAAATGTAAACATCCTGGTATTGGATACAGAAGTTTACTCCAATACCGGTGGACAGATGTCTAAAGCCACTCCTTTAGGTGCTGTTGCTAAATTTGCAGCAGGTGGAAAAGATATGGCTAAAAAAGATCTGGCCATGATGGCAGTTAACTATGGTAGTGTTTATGTGGCAAGGATTGCCCTGGGAGCCGACATGAATCATACTATTAAAGTGTTTCGGGAAGCCGAAGCCTATAATGGACCTTCCCTGATTGTTGCCTATTCACCTTGTGCCGGGCATGGCTATGATCTTAGAAACGGATTAACACAACAGAAAGCAGCAGTAGCCTCCGGGTACTGGCCATTAATGCGTTATAACCCGGAATTAAAGAAAGAAGGCAAGAATCCATTTGTACTGGATAGCAAAGATCCCAGTATCCCATTGGAAGATTATATTTATGCTGAAAACAGGTATAGAATACTAACTTACAGTAAACCTGAAATTGCCAAAGAATATTATAAAAAAGCCCAGGCAGAAGTAATGAATCGCTGGAAGATATATGAAAAATGGGCAAAGGATGAAAATTCTCAAAAATAAATAAAATAGATAAGAATTAGGAGGATAAGCAAGTGATTGATTTAAGTACCAAGTATTTAGGGATTCAATTAAAAAATCCTCTGGTAGCTTCTGCTTCTCCGTTATGTGAAAATATTGAAAACATCAAACAGATGGAAAAAAGCGGAATTGCTGCTGTAGTTTTGCATTCACTATTTGAGGAACAGGTTCTCTTGCAGGAAAAAGAACTGAATTATGCTTTAACTCAACAAACAGAGAGCTATGCTGAATCACTGAGTTATTTCCCTGATATAAATGATTACCGTTTTGCTCCTGATGAATATGTAGAATATATTACCAAAGTAAAAAAGGCTGTCGATATCCCGATTATCGGCAGCCTGAATGGCATATCCAACAGCGGCTGGATTCATTATGGCAAGAAAATAGAAGAGGCAGGTGCAGATGCGCTTGAGTTAAATGTTTATTATTTGCCTACTGAGAAAACAAAATCATGTCAGAAAATAGAACAATATTACTTTGACCTGGTGAAGGAATTACGACAAAATATAACAATACCGGTTGCAGTAAAGTTAAGCCCTTATTTTAGCTCAATTCCGTTTGTGGCTCATAAAATTGTTGAGCAGGGGGCTAATGGGCTGGTATTATTTAATCGTTTTTATCAGCCTGATATTGATTTAATAGAGATGTCAATTACCCCTAATTTAGAGTTAAGCAGTTCTTCAGAATTAAGATTGAGACTAAGATGGGTGGGCATACTTTATCAGTATATCAAGGCAGATCTGGCAATTACCGGGGGAGTGCATACCGTAGAAGATGTAATTAAAGGTATCTTAGCAGGGGCTAATGTTACCATGATGACCTCAGCTCTATTAGCAAATGGTATTCCCCATATTAACAATTTAGTCAAAGGAATTGAAGAATGGCTAAGAAGGCATCAATATAATTCTATAGAGGAAATCAGGGGTCTTCTAATCCCGCGTAATATTAAGGAAACAGATGCCTTTGAAAGGGCTAATTACATGAAAGTATTAAAGTCTTATCACTCAGAATAATTATGCAAATGAACATATTAATTGATTTATTAAAGAGAAATTAAGAAGAAAGGTAATACATGGAGCAAATAATTGGAATAGACTGGGCACACATTCCTGAAGCAATTAACCCGATCCTGGTATCATTTGGCCAGTTTAAAATATACTGGTATGGGCTGATGTACCCGCTGGCTTTTCTGACCGCTTTTTCTATTGCTATTTATCGTATCCGGTCAGAAAAAATGATTTTCAAAGAATCCACAGTCCTGGATTTTCTCATATGGGCGATTGTTATGCTGGTTATAGGGGCCAGGATAGGGCATATTGTATCTTCAGACCTCAATTATTATTTATCTAATCCGTTGAGCATAATACTTCCTTTTGATTTTGCCGGTGGCTTCCATTATACAGGAATATTGGGAATGTCCTATCATGGTGGCATGTTCGGGATCATCCTGGCTTATATAGTATTTTGCTATAAAAGAAAAATCAATCACTGGCAATTTGCTGACATGGGAGTCCCGGGTATACCTGCTGGTTATACTTTTGGCAGACTGGGTAATTTTATTAACGGGGAACTCTACGGAAAGGTTACAGACTTGCCCTGGGGAATGTATTTTCCTGCAGATCCTACTAATCAATTAAGACACCCCACCCAGCTCTACGAGGCACTTTTCGAAGGGGTTGTTCTCTTTATAATATTATGGTGGTTGCGCAAAAAGAAATGGTTTAATGGCTTAACTTTAAGTGTTTATTTTATCGGGTATGGCATTGTCCGTTTTTTAAATGAATTTCTCCGGGCACCATCGCCTATGAGCGAGCATAAATACCTGGGTTTTATGAATTTAGCCCAGGTGATGTCTTTACTGATGATTATTGGGGGGATAGCCCTTATTATGCTCAGGAAAGACAAACCATATTTACCTATAACCAGGGAGGGAAGCAATGAATAGTCAATTTTTTATATTCTTAGGAATAATCGCATTGGTAGCTTTCTTGTTTAAAGACGGATATCTGAATATATAATTTTACCTGTATTAACAAAAAAGGAAAATTGAAAGTAATATTTTTAAAGTAAATTAAACTATATTAGGATGGGGGATAAAATTATGTTAAAGGATTTAATCATTAAAAATAGAAGTTATAGACGTTTCGATGAAGACAAAAAGATAAGCAAAGAAGAATTGTTAGAATTAGTAGACCTGGCAAGGTTATCACCCTCTGCTGCCAACAGGCAGCCTCTTAAATATTATCTTTCCAGTGCTCGGGAAACAAATGAAAAAATATTTAGTACACTTGCCTGGGCCGGTTATCTCAAGGACTGGAAGGGGCCCGCAGAAGGGGAGAGGCCAATTGCTTATATTATAATTCTGGGTGATAAAAATATTACTGAAAACTTTGGTGTTGATGCGGGAATTGCCGCACAGAGTATTCTGCTCGGGGCGACCGAAAAAGGGTTGGGTGGCTGTATGTTTGGTTCAGTAGCCCGGGATAGCCTGAGAAAACTCTTAAACATCCCCTCTCGATATGAGATACTATATGCACTTGCCCTGGGTTACCCTGTCGAAAAAGTTCAAATTGAAAAAGTAGGTGAAAGCGGAGATATCAAATACTGGCGAGATAACAACCAGGTTCATCATGTACCAAAAAGAAACCTTTCCGAGATTGTTATTTCCTGAAAATATTATTTAATAAATTTGGTTAGAGAAGAACATAAGGAGAAATTTTGAAAATAATTCGTATTATCCTGTGGTGGATTTTTATAATTTCAATTCCTGTTTTATTAGTTTCTACCGTAGTCAGGCTGGAAGTTAATTTTCTGCCATTTTATGAGTATGAATATGAAAAAAACAATATTACCCAGGTAACAGGGTTTGACAGCCGCCAGCTGGGGATAATTACCAGGCATTTAATACAATATTTCAATG
>CAZWUL010000101.1:0-3613 GCA_964636625.1 uncultured Atribacterota bacterium
GTAAGTGGCCATCCAATGTCAGTATACTCCGCAAGAATGCTAATAATCCGATGTGGCCGAAATGCAGGATTCAAAACATCAGAAGAAATGGAATACAGTTACTGGAGAGGCCATGCCCTCAGAAAATACTTCATAAGCACAATCAAAAACAAAACCGGAGACAGTGAACTAGCAGAATGGCTAGCAGGCCACAAACCAGCATACACCGATGAAACATACTGGTACAAAGATGAAGACGACATCAAACAAAGATACATCAAAGCCCTAGAATACCTAAGCATCGATGAAGGTCGCATCAATACCATAGAAAGCCCAGAATACAAAGAAGTCATGAAACACCTATCCGGTGTTAGATGGGTACTGGACTTATTAGATGAGGATCCCATATTCAGAGAAGTTACTAAAAAAGCATGGCAACGAAGAAAAAATGAATCAAATTTTGATTCAAAAAAACAGCTTCCAAGTTAAATTATACCTTAGGTGACCATAGCTTCAATTCTTTTAAATTAGGTGGAACTCCATCATCCTTACAGGACTCCAACCAACCCTCATTAGAACTGATTTTCTCAGAAGCTTTTGCAGAGTGAATGAAATCTAAAAGACCTCTATTTCTGATGATAGTTTCCCGAGGTTTCAATGTTGAAGACCAAATATAGAATACTTTAAAAGTAGTGTCCGGATGGTAACCCCCTCCCAGATCTACAGATAAAACATCGCAGCCCCCTATATCATTAACCTTTGTTACCACTTTTTCCAGGGTTTCATGAAGACGCACATCACACTGGATAAATTCAATGGGGGTTGTGACTTCTTTTTTCAGTTCATCTAGTTTCTCATTGGATTCAGTGCCTTTATCCAGTGCTATTATTTTACCATCAGGTGCCAATTGGGATATGATTCGGGTGGAATTGCCTATATGACAGCCCAGTTCCACCACCACATCATCCTCTTTAATGATATCTTTTAGAACCTGTCTATAAACTTTAATATCGTATACTACATTGATCATGGGTAATCAGTCCTTTTTTTAGGATAATCAATGATTTTCATCTAAAAATTAATATATGGCAATTACTATAATATCTTTAGTTAAGGCAATTACCACAAATATCCATAGAAATATGGGGTTTGGGGATGCAGTTAACTTAATTAAAAGTCATAGGTGGGGATTTATTATGGCTTCTGAAGAAGTAAAAGAGTTGGAAAAAACTGTTGATGAATTGAATCAACAACGAGTTGATCTGGAAAATGAGATCAACAATTTAAATCTCCTGAAGATCGAGAAATTAAAATCCATTAATGATGAACTTGAAATCAAGATTGAATGGATGGATAAAGAAAGAATAAAGGCTACTAAAGAAAGGGATAACCTCCTACGTAAGGTTAGGAATTCCAATGAAAAAAGCTGGAAGAATGCCTTGAAAATGATTGGTATTTTGGGATTTTTGGATCTGGTGGTGGTACCAGCCATAATCATAGTACTGTCCATACCCCTGCAGTGGATATTTGTATCCCTGGGCCTGGTTACCTTCCTGGGTATGATGCTCATTGTAAATTACATGTCAGGAACATCACCCTTCAACACCGGTGAAATCCGGAAGGCCATAACCGTATCCCTTATATCAGTGTACTTGGGCTTCGCTCCTTTAATGGCCTTTGGTCTGGTGGTATTCCCCATGGGAAGTTCAGCACAAACCATTGTAACCAACTTTACCTGGCTCATTGGCGCAGTAATTGTACTCTATTTTGGCACTCGGCCGGTAGAAGAGTATATTAAGAATAGAAAGGAAGGGTAAAAGGAGAATTAGATTTTTTAAATTTATTTTTAAGCGAATTATGTTAGTTTCTATTTTTAATTAGAATTAGATCTAGCTTCTATTTTTAAGTGTTGATGCTCGGCTGCCAGCAACATATCCGGTTGAAAAAGCCTGTTGAAGGTTATAACCTCCCCTTCGACCACATCCTGCTATTATTTCCCCTGCAAAATATAATCCATCAACCAGTTTTGATTCCATAGTTTGGGGATTTATTTCTTTTTTCGTCACACCACCACAGGTGACCAGGGCTTTGTTCAGAGGAAGATGTCCATTTATGGTTAAAGGGAGGGCTTTTAATGTTTCCTGTAGGTGTAATCTCTCTTTTTTAGTGATCTGATTCAACTTTTTATGAGGATCAACTGAAATGGTTTTTAAGATGGGGTCAATGGTGCTGTTGGGAAGGTAGTTCTTCAAATAAGTTTTCAAACTCTTTTTACTGTTATTCTGGAAATCCTCCATCAACTGCCCTCCCAATCCATCCTGTTTGATTTCTGGTAGAAAATCAATGTATAGCTTCAGGTCCCCATGTTTATCCATTAGTTCCACAATCATATGGCTCATATCCAGGATAACTGGTCCAGAAACACCGAAATGGGTTAAAAGAAGGTTTCCTTGGGGAAATGCTAATTTTTTCCCTCCGTATCCCATACTTAATCCCACATTTTCCAGAGTAACTCCCTTTAATTGATGCACCCATTCCTCTCGCACCCGTAGTGGAACACCCCCTGGTTTTAATTCGGTTATATGGTGACCTAATAATTTTGCAATGTCCAGTCCATCTCCAGTGGAACCTGTAAATTTATAGGTAACTCCACCAGTTGCAATTATAACTTTATGGGCAGTAATTAACTCATGAGCCGCTGAAGATAGTTTAAAAACTTTAGATATCTTTTGTAATTGTTTTATACGATAATTATAAAGAATTTTAACTCTGTATTCATCCAGTACCTTTTCTAAAACATCCACTACTGATTTGGCATTTTCGGTAACAGGGAATACACGTCCTTCTTCTTCCACTTTCAATTCAAGTCCATTGCTTTTGAAGAAATCCAAAAGATCTTGGTTGGAAAACTTAGTGAAGGCGTCACGGTAAAATGCACCTTTTTTACCAAATTTTTCCAGGAAAACTTTCAGACTAGCAGTATTGGTAAGGTTACATCTGCCATTACCAGTTAAAAGTAACTTATGGCCTATTTTTTCATTCCTTTCCAGTAAAATTACTTTATTTCCCATTTGCGCCCCCTGAATAGCAGCCATACACCCTGCAGGTCCTGCTCCGATGACCGCAATGTCGTAGATTTTCATTATTATCGTTTCCAGATATTTCTGAATTGAAATGAGTGTTCCAGTTATAATTATCAGTAATGGATTTCAGCAATGTTTACATTTTAAGAAAGTTACTTTTAAAGATAAATCTTTAATATATTATTAATTTTAATCATTCATGTTATTATTTTTAAAAAAGATAGGTTAAAAATAGGGAAAATTAAAAAAAATTATGGATAAACTTTTTATTAACCTTACTAAAAGGTTGGGTTATGGGGCCAACCTTCTCCTGTCCCTGGGGAATAATACAGTTTCCCGGATGTTTTTCGTTCCGGTGATGCACATGGTGAACCTTTCGGCTCCCAGACCCCATCCAGCGTGTGGTGGCATTCCGTACTCGAATGCAGCCAGGTAATGCTGGAATGAATCAGGGTTAAGACCCTGCTTTTTGATCCGTTCTACCAGGAGGTCATGCTGGTGTACCCTGGTTGCCCCGGAAGATATCTCCAGGTCCCGGTACATCAGGTCAA
>CAZWUL010000102.1:0-3562 GCA_964636625.1 uncultured Atribacterota bacterium
CAAAGTTCGGGGATCACGGGCCAGTGGAAAGATGTGCCCTGGTTCTGGTAGTTATTGGATCATTCCTAATACCCTTCATGGGTTCTTCCCTCAGCCTGGCCCTTCCCTTAATACAGAGAGATCTATCAGTTAGTATACTTATCTTAGGTTGGATCCCCACTGCATTTACCCTGGCCAACGCTGCCCTGGTACTGCCCTTTGGAAGACTTGCTGATATATACGGTCGGAAAAGGGTTTTCACCATTGGATTTGTGGTTTACACGCTGGCATCATTACTAGCCGTCTTTTCCACGTCTGGAATTATTTTGGTCCTTTTCAGTTTCCTTCAGGGTTTGGGTTGTGCCATGATATTTGCCACGGGGATCGCACTTTTAATCACCATCTTCCCCCAGGAAAAAAGAGGCCAGGTTTTAGGCATATACCTTGCTGCTGTGTATTTGGGTTTATTCATGGGTCCTTTGCTGGGTGGGTTCCTGGTTCAAAACTTCGGATGGGAGAGTATATTCTTCATAAATTTACCTATTGTCTTATTTGCTATTTCACTTATACTGTTGAGGTTTAAAGGGGAGTGGAGAGGATCTTCAGGAGAGAAATTTGACATATCTGGATCAATTATTTATGCCCTGTCCCTTTCCGCAGTGATGTATGGAGTTTCTACGCTAACTGATTTCCAGGGTCAGCTGTCACTTTTAACTGGATTAGTCGGAGTGATGATTTTTTACAGATTAGTTAATGGATCTAAGACACCGATCATCCCTCTAGAAATATTCAAAAATAGGTTAACCAGTTTTTCAGGTTTGGCTTTGTTGTTACTTGCAGTTGCCACCTCTGCCATGTGGACTCTGCTCAGTCTGTATCTTCAGGATCTACGAGGACTGGATCCGCTGACCACTGCCCTTATTCTGGCTGTACAACCACTTACAGTTGCCATCCTGTCACCACTAATTGGGCGCTGGTGGAATGAAAAAGATGATCTGAGCATAACCATTATTGGGCCAGTATTGTGTGCAATTGGACTTTTCACATTTACTCAACTGGATGTGAACACATCATATCTCCTGGTGGTAGGTGGTTTACTTTTGATAGGTGTGGGTATGGGACTCTTTTCAGTACCAACCAACCAGAACTTCCTGGGATCATTCACCCGACAGTACTATGGTGTGGGTTCAGCTACCCTTTCCACTACCATATTTATTGGTCAAACTGTGAGTCTGGGCTTTCTATTGTTAATCCTAACTGGATTTATGGGTAACGTGGAGATAGAACCTTCAAATTATCAACTATTACTGGAAGGACTTCGTGTGTCCTTCATGATTTTTGCAGTTTCAGCTGCCATTGGTGGGGTGGTCTCCTATGTTATCCGTGTTAAAATATCCAAGTAAACACTAGATGGGATGATTTAGGTTACATATTTAAGATGTTTTCGGGTCAACCATTCCCAGTCAGGGAGTTGATTACTTTTTAATAAGCAAGAACAATAAGTAGATCAACATTTAAGTTAACAATACCATTAGGTGGGGGAACATTGAAAGGAACATCAAGTGATGAAAAAGGTAATGGAAAGGATTTCGTAAAAAATTTATTGAAGGAAAAGGAACCTAAAACATCGGAATTTGTATTTGCCATTATAGTCAACATTATCCTCTTATACATTGTAAACAGCCTTATTTCCTGGAATCTGAGCTTCATCGCACTTTCATTCCAGGAGGTTTTATGGATATTTAATATATCAATAGCAGCAACCATAATCGCGAACATAATCTTTCTAATCTACCATCCGGGATGGTTTAGAAGTATAATCAAAATAATACTGAACATACTAGGATTTCTGGTGGCTTACTACTTATACACAGTATTCCCATTTTCATTAAGCAATGGATGGGTTATATTTTCCGTAAAATTCGCCTTGATAGTGGTGATGGTGGTACTGGTAATTGCAAATATAGTTGAAGTTGTAAAATTAATATTGAAAGCTCTAAACTCACTATAACAACTATTCAACATTTATACCTATTTTAGCCTAATAATGTAAAATCCAGTTTAAAATTTAAACCAGTCTGAATAGTAGCTGGTATCTGTAACTCTTCTTTTATCAAATATTTTTAAAAAATAATGTTTATGGGCTCCCTAATCAGTCTAATTCATCTTCAAAAAAACGTTCAAACGGTGCTTAACTTCAAGTTTAACAGCCTTTATAAGTTCTTCCAGGGGTTCATCTTCCCATGGCTCGGCAATACTTAAAAATGTATTAAAATATATCACGGGGGCGGTGATATCCACCTGAAAATCCTCTATATCCTGTAGATCATCGATTTTAATATGGGAGAATTCTTCATCAGTTAAAATAGTTTTAATCCGAATTTTCCATCCTTTCCCTGATTTATTAAGAGAATCAACTTCAACCTTCATGATTAGACATCCTTAAAAACTGATTAATCATTTATTTTTATTGATGATCACACTGATTAATCATTTATTCATTTTTGATGATTTAAACAGTAAATTAATTCTACATGTTCCAATACTCAATTATCCTTATTTTAAGGTTTATTTTCCCATGTATACCTATTATTCATTAATGGTTATAAGCCCAGTGTACGTTTGAAACCATCAACAACGTCCTTAGTGGATTTTAAGAGGGGATTTTTAACCTTAACCGGGGTTTTCATACCTTCCAGGCGGTCAATACGGAAGTAGATCGGGGGATGGGGATCAAAGTTTATCCAGGAGGGAAGTCTGGTTGGTGAAATCCTTTCGGCATGAAGGCGCTGGTAACCAATCTTACGCAGAGCACTGGCCAAGACTTGGGGGTGACCGATTTTCATGGCTGATAAAAGATCAGCCCTGGTTTCAAAGAACTTGGCCACAAAGAAAATAAACCCTAAGGCCACAATCAAGTAAACCAGTGGGGATATAACCACCAATGGGAATAAAATGGTGAATCTAAGAATGAACTCTGCTGATATTATACTGAAGAGGATTATGGGATCCCTCCCTGACAGATGGCCCATTTCATGACCTACCACTGATAATATTTCGTCTTCCTCCAGTTGCACCAGTAAACCTGTGGTTATTAGCACCAAACCCCGATTAGGGCTGGGACCTGTGGCAGCGGCATTGGGGATCATGGTATTACTCAATGCCACCTTGGGCATGCTGATGTTAAATTTACTGGCAGCTTCTTTCACAATACTGTAAACATCAATTACACGGGAAACCTTCAAATCAGGCTGGCAGTGGAAACCGTATTCTCGGAATACATCCTCACCCAATTCACAAGTAGGTTCCAAGCCCAGGGCAAGGCTCTTCTGGTAAATTTCATCCTTCATTTTAATTATAATATCTTTATCGAATTTTTCCTGAAATTTCTGGAACTCTTCCAGTGGTAACTGGTACTCTAGGATATGCACCCGGGGATTTTCAGGAGTGATGATCCAGTCACTGGTCCGAAGTAATATACGGTCTGAGAAGAGCACTATCACCAGTTGAAATAACAGTATGGCCATAATAGCCAGGACTAATTCCAGTAGGATAAAAATAATAATATTAATTCCGAAAAAGA
>CAZWUL010000103.1:0-3559 GCA_964636625.1 uncultured Atribacterota bacterium
GCTGCGTTCGCATCGCAGAGGTCAGGGGTTCGAATCCCCTTATCTCCACCAGAAATATTTTGGGATCAGGTCTTATACTCTTAGATATTCTTAAGAAACCTGATCCTTTTTTATTATTTTTATTTATGTATGTTATAATTTGAAAAGAAAATCTTATTTGAAAATTATAAACATTTAAAGATAAAAGAAAGGAAGGAAAGCTATGAAAATATTGGTTTGTACTGACGGGTCAGAACATAGTCAGAAGGCCATCAAGGAAGCTTCTGTAATTGCTGAAGGATGTAAAGCCAATGAGGTGGCTATAATTCATGTGCATGATTATAATTCTGCAAAAATGTATCCCTATGCAAATCTTGGCATGAATCCTGAATATATAGAACGCCTTCAGAAAATTAGTGCTGAGGACAAAGCGGAATGCAGGAAAAAGCTGTCAGAATCCAAGAAAATATTTAAAGATAAAAACATAAAAGTACGTACCATGCTTAAAGAAGGCCCTGTCTCTGATACGATTGTTAAGGTTGCTCAGAAGGAGGGATTTGACATGATTGTGGTGGGTAGTAGGGGAATAGGAGGATTGAAAAAAATGTTCCTGGGAAGCGTAAGCAACGCTATTATACAAGAGGCTAAAAACTGCAGTGTATTGGTAGTGAAGTAAGGCATTATAAGATATTACTTTTCGATTGCCAGGCCGCTTTATTGAATTAATTGGTGAAATAAGCCTTCACCAAGAATTTAATTAAGTTAAATATATCTATAAGTATGGGTTTTAGGAGGTATCTCCAGATGAAAATAGTTGTTTTTAACGGAAGTCCACGAGGAAAAGAAAGCAATAGTCATAAAATTGTCCAACCATTGTTAGATGGGGCACAACAGGCAGGAGCTCAAGCGGAAGAGATTTTTTTAATTGAAAAGAATATTGAATATTGCAGAGGTTGTTTTTCCTGTTGGGGCAAAACACCAGGAAAGTGTATCATTAATGATGATATGGAGGATTTGTTAAATTTATTTTTAGAATCTGACTATGCTGGAATGGCTACACCGGTCTATGGTATGTATATGACTGCATTGTTAAAAAATTTCACTGATCGATTTCTTCCACTGGCAACTCCCCAAATTCATAAGAATGAGGATGGCAGTTTTTATCATGAAGGGAGGGTAAAGAGGTTTCCGCAACAATTTTTTATTGCTAATTCTGGATTCCCAGGAGAGCATAATTTTAATATACTCATAGAAATTGGTAAAATGCAGAATTTTATTTTAGAAGTGTACCGGAATTGTGGAGAAGTATTGAGTGAACCTTTAGAAAATCTTCCACCTTATGTAAGTGAGAATATTAAAAACTTTTGTGATGCACTCAGAAGTGCAGGCAGGGAGTTGGTGACAAATGGAAAAGTTGCAAAAGATACTGTTGAGAGAATCCATCAGCCCTTGATGAGTGATGAGGAATATATGGCCGGAGCTAACCAGCAATGGGATGAGCAAGTTTAGATTTGAGTAGATTAAGGTTATATGAATAGAAAGCAGGTGTTGCTATTGAAATAAGCCTATAAATTATTATTAATAAATAATTAGTTAGAATTACAGAGAAAAAGGGGTTTTATGGGAAACAAAGCTGTAGATGCTGACTTAAAAATAATCAAATTATTTTTTCTTTTATCTCATTTGCTGCCCTTTTTAACTACCACCATATTAATGATTTTAGAAAAAAGCTTTTATATAAGCAATCAATTATATAGCAACCTTATTTATTTTAGCTTATTGAGTCCTACTTTTGCTGCCATATGTATTTTATATTTCTATTACTCCAGCAAAGAGAGAATTGCTTACTGGCATAGATTGATTGATTATAAGCGCATCTCCAGTATGTGGTATTTTGTAATTTTTAGCTTGCCTATTTTTATTAGAATTATTGCGGCAATTTTTGCCCTCTTTTTTTCTTCTACATATTTTCAATTTTATTTTTCACCGGAGATGACTTTTTCTTATGCTTTATTGTTGCTCTTTTTTGGCCCTATACCGGAAGAAATGGGCTGGAGAGGGATTGTTTTACCAAAATTAATGAGAAAATACGGGTTCAACCAGGCTACTATTTTTTTAGGATTTATGTGGGCCATCTGGCATTTGCCACTATTTTTTGTAGAAGGAACATACCAGTATCAATTGGTACCGGGCAGTTCATTATTTTGGAATTTTATGTTTGGTATATATTTTACTACATTTATATACAGTATGATTTATATTAAGACTAATCAAAGTATTTTGGCAGCTATTCTGTTTCATTTTATGGATAATTTTTCCGGAGAAGCTTTCATGATTACTGACAGGGCTTTGCTAATCTCAACTTTTGTTAGAGGAATAATTGCTTTTTATATTTTTTTGAAAATGAAAAATGCACCATTTGGCAGCCATATCCAAAGATAATTTTATAAGGTTCTATAAACAACAGATTAGTAATTGCAATTATTAGAATCTAGTTATAATATTTAATATATGGATGAAGTGTAAGCACAGGTATAATTTACATTTTTGGTAATTTTTAATATAGTAAATATAATAGGGTAACATAATGCCTATAGATTATAATTTAGTAAAATTTATGGAGGATATTGAAATGAGAAAAATGTTTTTTTTAGGAGTTTTTTTATTAATGTTTTTAATAAACAGCACAGCAATAGCACATCCCCCAAGTGAAGTTGCTGCTGAATTTGATCTGGAAAGTAATATTCTGTCTGTAGAAGTTGTTCACTCTGTAGGTGGGGATCCTGTTCATTTTATTGAAAGTATAACTGTAAGTCATAATGGTGAAGAGATTATTGTTCAGCAAATCTCAAAACAATTAGGTGATAGTCAGACCTTTGTTTATTTTATTCCTGAAGTTGAAAAAGGCGATGAAATAGCAATAGTAGCTGTTTGTAATATTTTCGGTGACAAAAGTTTTAAACTTACTGTTGAAGAATCTGAATAAATATTTTACCATAAAAAGATTAAACAAAGCCCTATGATAATGTAGCTGAACTCTAAAGCAGGAAGTTGTATCACTTAGAGATATTATCTTTTTATTATACTTACCTCACCCCCACCTTCATCCTCCCCCCTCAAGGGGTAGGAGATGAGAAAAGAGTTAATTCTCACTTCAAGGGGGAGGAAACGAGAAAAGAGTTAATTTTCGGTTCAGGGGGAGAGGGCTAGGATGAGGTTCTTAAAGCCATCTGCTTTGCAGGTGCGATGTTTATTAAGTTGATTTGGGGAGGACATGGCAATTAAAATTTTTCATACTGCAGACCTGCACCTGGGGATGAAATTTGCAGGATACCCGGAGATTCAGGATAAACTTATCAATGCCAGATATGAAACCCTGGAAAATATGGTTAAGATTGCTAATAAGGAAGAATGTGATCTCTTTGTTATTGCCGGAGATTTATTTGACAGGATTACGGTGAAAGCTGGAGAGATTTCCAGGGCTGTAAAAACACTTAATGAGTTTGAGGGTGAACTGGTTATGGCCCTGCCGGGGAATCATGATTATTATACCAAAGACAGCAACTTATGGAATAATTTC
>CAZWUL010000104.1:0-3501 GCA_964636625.1 uncultured Atribacterota bacterium
TGAAGATGAAAAGGATTTTAAAAAAAGACTGGCATAAGTACTTAAGATATTTTATTTTCATGATTTGCCTAGCATTCCTATCCGCCTGCGGAGGGGTTACCCCTGGTAATGACCCTCCTGTAGTTAATTCCTTTACAGCCAGCTCCTCTACTATTACACCAGGAGAGAACATTATCCTAACCTGGAATGTATCCAATGCCACGACTGTATCTATCAACCAGGGTATTGGAACAGTTGCTGCCCCCTCCGGCTCGACGACTGTCACACCGGTTTCTACCACTATCTATACCCTCACTGCCACCAACAGTGCAGGTTCCAGTACTGCAACCCTTACGGTAACCGTTGGCTCGGAATTGAGTCTAGCGATTCAGGTAGTATTGGAAGAAGTGCTTCCTGCTATCCCTGAAACCAAGACCGGGCAACCCTACTGGTGTCTTAAATTATCTGAACTCCTGCCTGCCGGAACATTAATCGAGGAAAGCTATAGTAATTCGTCCAAAGCCAGCACCTCCATCTTCCTGGCAGAAGAGAGTTATTTCTTCTACCTGGATTTGGCTCCCAATGCCTATTACTCCCATCCGGTGAAATACATCCTGGTAAATAAAGCAGGAGAACACCAAGTGCATGATACCTTCTGGTGGCCGAAGATCGGAGGAATGGTGCCTGAGGCAATCTTAAAGGATATCCCCAACCAGGAGGATATTATTGCCGGGAACATTCCACCCACCATAGCGACTGGTACACTCCGGGAATATCAGTTCCTGCCCCAGCTGGTTTCCCTATGGCGAGAAGGTTTCATTGTCGTAATGGGCTGCCTGGAAGATGACAAGAATATTAACGATGGTCTCCTTACCTATAATAATGCACTCAATTTCTTTACCGCCTATCAAAGCGTCTTTTCCCGGACAGAGGGTTTACAGGCAGCAGCTGCCCAGCAGTTGTTTCAGGTCATAGACGAGATGGTGGAAGAGGACAGGCAACTCATTACCATCTTTATCATCGCTCACGGAAATATCGACACTGTTAACCTGGGGGGAGTGACCTTCTCTGCTACCCAGTTCAGAAATAAATTTCTTCAGCACCCAGGCGTAGGCTTTAACCTTATCCTGGGTTCCTGTCACAGCGGCAGTTTTATCAACGACCTGGATACCCTGGGCAATATAGTGATGATTGAAACAGCCTGCGGCTGGAATGAATCTTCCTATACCGATAAGGATCAATATGATAATACCGGTACGTATGTTTCAGATGTTAATCCGACTGATGTAGGCAGCGAATGGACTAGCTCTCTCATTGAAGCCATGTATCAGCTGGCTGATGATTCTACCAAAATAAATCTGGTGAAGGAATTAGCTGCTCATAATGGGGTTCCTGCCACCTCTATGCTCATCTATCAGGCCGGACGAGGCGCCCTGGGGGACAATCCCCTCTTTGGCCTAAATACCAATTATGACTTGACCCAGATATGGGGATGGTCATCGCCAACTAATTATTGCTCGGTGATACCGATTAATTTACCTTAGAAGAAAGTGTTGCATCATTAGAGAAAGTGAAGATAAAAGGGGTCTCAATAATATATCTAGAGGCCCCTTACAATCTGTCTTTAATCCAACAGGAATAATTTGGCTGTAAAAATAGTGGTTAGAGTAAATTCATAAGCAAATCTGGAAAGACACTAGTATAGTAGAGTGAATAGTATATCTATAAAGAAGTGAGAGTCTAAATGAATTAAAGGAGATTCATAAAGATGAATAAAATCATAAAAGGTTATAAAAAATATCTTTTATTGTTTTTTCTTATTGTATTTCTCATATTTTTTTTCGGTTGTAATGGCATTACCCCAGCTGACTATACGATTACTGCCACCTCTGGAGCGGGTGGTAGTATTAACCCCTCAGGAGTCGTTAGCATTTCTGAAGGTGGGAGCAGGACATTCACTGTGATTCCGGATGAAGGTTATCAGATTCATGATATTTTGATAGATGGTGTATCGGTAGGAGCGTTAAATGTTTACACTTTTACCAATGTAAAACAAAACCATACTATTCAGGCAAGTTTTACTACAGGTACCAGCGAATTCAAAGTATATAATATCAATACAGCAGTTGGTTATCATACGATCCAGTCGGCTATCGACGCTGCTTCAGATGGACAAACCATCATTGTCTATCCAGGAATTTTCTATGAAAATATCTATGTTAATGGAAAAAATATTACTATTCAAAGTAGTGACCCTACAAATCCAGATATAGTATCTGCTACTATCATCGATGGGGGGAAGAAGAAGTCTGTTGTTTGGGTTACAAATAGTGATAAATCAACTCTGGAAGGATTTACAATTCAAAATGGAGAAACATCTTGGGGTGGCGGTATTTTCATGGATAATAAATCTGAACCCACCATCAGAAATAATATAATTACCGGAAATGCTGCAGTAAACGGTGGTGCAATTTATATACATCACTGTTCACCTGTCATTGAGGACAATATTGTAACTGGAAACACCGCGGAGATGAAAAGTCTTATCGGTAAAGCAGAAAAACTTGGAGGAGGGATTTATGCACTTTTTAGTAAATCCACCATCAGAAATAATACCATCACCGGAAATGCTGCAGGAGAAGGTGGTGGAATACATGTGTATGGAAGTGAACCCACAATATCTGGAAATACCATTACTGGCAATATGGCAGAATATGGAGGTGGGGTTTGTGCAAATAGCGATGCCAACATCGAGTATAACGCAATTACCAATAACACGGCAACAACTGAGGGAGGCGGTATTTATTTGAAACACAGTAACCCCTCCATCAAAAATAACACTATCACTGGTAATACGGCATATCCCTGGAAAGGCGGAGGCATTTATATGTATTACAGCTCCCCGACGATTGAGAACAATATCATCGGTGATAACGAGGCAGGAAGCGGAGGCGGAATTTATTTGACTAATTACAGCAAGCCTACCATCAGAAATAATTATATGTCAGGTAATACTGCTTCCTTAGGAGGAGGTATTTATGCCACTGCATTCAGTTTTCCCACCATTAACAATAATACCATAACCGGTAATATTGGAACCGACGGAGGTGGTATTTATATGGATAAGATTGATAAGCCAACCTCTATTATCATCAGCAACAACACCATTAGTTATAACGAGGCAAAGTATAATGGTGCTGGTATTTCCATGTTTGAATCCAGATTTACTTTGGAGAATAACAATATAATCAACAATACTTCTGAAGAAAATGGTGGCGGGATTTATTTACATTTCAGTAACCCCCTCATAAAAAATAATATCATCGAGAGTAACCTTGCTGATGCAGGTGGCGGGATTTATGCGGATTGGAGCTCTCCCACTATCCGGGCCAACACCATCAAATACAACCAGGCAGAAACCAAGGGTGGAGGAGTGTATGTTTGCCCTTATTCCTTACCAAATATTGGTGGTTGGGATCTGTATGATTTTGAACATTTCAATACCCTATGCGGCAATATTCC
>CAZWUL010000105.1:0-3434 GCA_964636625.1 uncultured Atribacterota bacterium
GGGATCTTCTGTTGCTTCTATTACCAGCGAATATTTTAAATTAATCATTTTATAAGTTCTCCTTTATTTTGGGAACAAAATAAAATACTAAACCAGGATCAACAGCTCTTTATCTTAATCGCTGGAATAACCCATGAAAAAATATTGACCCTATTTTTTATGAACCTTTTTTAACATTTAACCGCTATATATAGTCAAAGATAACTCTACCATCGCCTGTTATAATTCTTTATAATCCTTGACAAAGATTCAGACATCTGATGCTGTAGATATGAGGGCAACTGACCTTATAATGTTTCCATAAACTCTTTAGCCTGATACTCCCATTCCCTCGTTTCAACTGTAATACGGGTTTTGCTCTTTTTTTCTTCTTCTTTGATAGTTACGGTTACATATCCGCCCCCGCCGGTAAAGCTGATACAGCAATCTCCTTCAGAATCAACTGTCAGTCCTTCTCCTTGTGGACCAAAAAAAGCTTTTGCTTTTTTAATAACTGATTCCCCTTTTCCACTGATATTCTTCTCCAGAACAATCATAAAGCCTCCTTTCTTAGATAGTAAAGTAATTATTTTCAGTTTTTACTTTTCCTGCTTATTACTGCAAATTCATCTCGATTACTCTCTAAGTAAATCATAAAATTTGTTTCGCCATTCCCGGTAGTTTTCAACATGTCGATAACCGCAAACAATATTAATATGATTTGACTCGGCTATTTCCCATATTCGTTGGGCATTGTTTCGGGTTTCATGCTGAGGACCATAAGGATTAAATCTCATGCTTTCCCCTTTGGAAAAAACATAATCACAGATAAACAGAGTATGATCGTAAATATAGATAGTAAATCCCGGTGTATGGCCACCGATATGGTAAAAAGTTAATCCCACATCAGTGAAATCTCCCTGAAAGGTATGGTCAAAAGTAAATTGCTTTATTAGCGGGTGTTTTTCATCAAGCTGGTTGATTTGTACTGTACACGGAATTTTGGACTGATACAGGTTAGAAGTACCAAGAAAATGATGATGGGTAAAGGTTATAATATCTACTGGTTCCAAACTATTATCAAAACAGGAAGGGCAATCAATCCAGAAAACCTTGCTTCCTGTTTTTATTTTATATGCAGCATGCTCATATCCCAGTCGTGGAGTAGTTATCAGTTGGCTTATCTTAGAGGTAACCGGGGATTCTTTTACCTGATATTTGCGGGAACATTCTTCTGCTGTAATAAACTTTTCCCGGGGTGCCCCGCAAAAAGGACAGTTTCTGGGATGGTACCCGATCATATTAAAACCACATACAGTACAGACAAATTGTTCTTTCATAGTAAATCTCCGGTATAGATTAGTCCATGTATCTAAAATAACTATCTTATATTTTGGAACAAATATTATCTATTTTCAAAATATCATCAATTTATCAAGTAAATGACTTGTCATTCTCAGGGCTTTTTATAATCCTCAAAATCTTTAATAAATAGTGGTTTGAGATTATTCTTTTTTATCAGATTTGTCAGAAAATTTATCCCGGGCAGAACGAAAGGCATCACTTAAATGATCAAAGGCTTCCTCTGTTCCGGATTTGAATTCCTTCCATGCTTCCTGGCTTTTTTCTTTTAGCTCCTCTAATTTCTTTTGTGCTTTTTCTTGCTTTTCTTTCAATTCATCAATCTGCTCCTGGTACTTTTTTCTGGTCTCTTCACTCGATTCCTTTGCTTTCTCTTCCATTTTTTCTATCTCATCATCCCATTGCTTAAGCTGGCTGGCTAATTTATCGATATATTCCTTCCTATCCATCATAACCTCCTATCTCTTTCTTTGAAAGTTTTTCTTTATATATCTCCGTTATTCTTAGGAATACGAAGAATTTTAAATCCAATAACCGATATAATCCCAAAACTAACCCTATCATTTCTCGCTGGGTCTTATGCCCTAACATTCCTTCGTTCAGTTTTTAGGGATTAAAGCGGAGATAGACTTAAAAAGCTTTGATACTGCCTCATTGGGCTCATGGAGGTGACCTCCTTATCTCCGCTTTATCGGTATGTTAAGCAACTTGCTTTAGCTGATTCTTTCGAAACTGGTTAAAGACCAATTCTGCCTGGTATCTGCTCTGCTTTTTTACCAGGCTATGGATAATGGTGATCATCTTCTTAGAGATTACTACCAGTGCCTGTTTCTTCTTCAGTGGGTTACGAGGTCTGGTCTTTAAGTAGTGGTAGAGTTCTTTCATCTCGGAATTTACCGCTACTGTGGTTCTGGCCATCTGGTATAAGACATTCCTTAACTGTTTTCTTCCCCGCTTGGAGATGGTCGTTTTACTCTTATTCAGCCCTGAGCTGTCCTCTGTGAGATTGTACCCGGCTAGTTTGCTGATCTGGCGGGGATGGGTAAATCTTAAAGGGTCACCGGTATTACCTAAAAAGCCGGCTGCTGTTATGATTCCGACACCTGGTATGCTCAGGATAATCTCTTGGAGGCCGGTATTGGTCAAGGCCTGTTCCATGGCTTGTTCTAACTGGTCCAGTTGTTTTTCCATCAGTTCTAATTCTCCTATCAATAAGGTTAATTTCAGTCTGGCTGATTGGATGCCATAGGTCACCCCGATGGAGTCTTTAGCTGCCTGGAAAAGTTGTTCTACCCTCTTTTGACCGATGGTTTTTTTCACTGCCTTTTTAATCTCAGCGAGTACTTTATCTCTGCCCAGTTGGAGAATTAAAGAGGGAAAAGGACAGGATCTTAAGATCTGCCGGCAGGCCTTGCCTTTCAAGGGATATTTAAAGACCGTTACCAGTTCGGGAAAGTATTCATCTAAGACGGCCTTGGTGGTATTCTTTATCGCGTTCTGGCGCTTCATGAGGCTGCCTCGGGTACTGGATAAGACCCTCAGTTCGGCAAAGACATCCTGGGGTAAGTACAGCTGGTAAAAGCGGCCATCACGGATGAGCCTGGCGATGGTCAGGGCATCCTTTTTGTCATTCTTGGTAGGACTGTTGTCATCGAGCTCTTTGGTTTTTTTGGTATGATAGGGATTAATCAGTACCACCTTAATCCCATAGCTTGTCAGGTAATGGGCCAAGGGCTTCCAGTAATGGCCGGTTGGTTCTAATCCCAGGATCACTTTGGGTAAACCCTTTTGCTTGCAAACCCCTTTGATAGTTGTTAGAATATTCTCAAAGCCTTCTTTGTTGTTTGCGACTTTGAGGGCTTTACCCAGGGGAATGCCCCGGTAATCGGTAAATCTGGCCCAGTGCACATTTTTGGCAATGTCTACGCCCACAATGACTGTATTTGGGGTAATAGCTTCCAGTTTCGAGAAAGAATGTTTTTTCATTATTCGATAACCTCCGGTTATTTTGTGGTTTTTGTGCGTTTTAGCTTACACACACATTTACCATAATGATAACTGGGGGTTATTTATTTTTCAAAGAGCATTTTCAT
>CAZWUL010000106.1:0-1161 GCA_964636625.1 uncultured Atribacterota bacterium
GCAAGTATTCATATTTGAAAAGAAAAGCCCCTCAGCGGGATGCTGAAGGGCTGGGATTACAAGTTTCCAAATAAAAGCCATTGAAACCTAGATGTAAATGATTGCAGAATATATTTAAATTTTATATTCACTCACAGGATTAATATTTTGCTGTATTTTATTTTTTTATAGATTACAGTTATATTATCTTTCTTGTTTCATATTTATTGATTCGGATTTTATGTTAATTGTTTGCTATAACCCACTATCCCAATGTGGACAGCCGCCCACATCAGAAGATTGTTTTACACCTTCCCACATTTCACCCTGATAATCTTCATTACCCTCATACCACCACAGACCAAAAAACCTTTCTCCATCTGAAGAAAAAACCAATATACCCGGGCCTTTGCCGTAACCATCTTCCCAGGTCACTTTCGCCATTTTTCCTTCAAAGGTACCATTCAGTAATCCTTCATCCCATTCATAGCATCCTGTAAGTGAGTTACCCTGATGCAGGAGATGAAAGTCACTGTGAAAATCGCTGGTATAAGTTCCGGAAACATCAGGTAATGGAGTTTCGGTCAATTGCTCACCATAGGCACGAAAATCCATCAGCTCTGTATATTCAGCAGAACCATGATTATTTAAAATTGTCATTTTAACCCATCTTCCGGATAGCTCATTGGTAACGGGAAATTGCTGCTTGTCCTGCTGGTCCTGCAGTGATACATTGGCCAACTCCTGAAATCCCTCAACAGGACCTTCATTGGAAATCTCAATAAGTATATCTTTGGCACCGCTGCCTTCTGTATCTACATAGGCGGTATCAAACTCCAGATTATAAAATACAGTCTCTTCAGCAAGTTCAAAGACAAATATGTGGTCAGAAATTTCTCCCTCCGGAGAACACCAGCCGGTTTCAGGATTTTCGTCCATGATATAGAAACCGTAAAAAGTGAGACTGTATTCTGCAGGTTTTTCTATCAGGAATGCTCCTGAAGAAAGTGAAACAAGTGATTGTTCAATATTTGCGGCACTTGCCATGCATAAAAAACTCAAAAACAGAAAGGTAATAATCATGTATGTGTATACCAGTAATTTTTTCATAATCAACCCTCCTAAAAAGAATGATTTTTTAATATAAACCAAGTTTTCGGGTTAACCCCGGCTTGGATCAAC
>CAZWUL010000106.1:1261-3350 GCA_964636625.1 uncultured Atribacterota bacterium
AGAATGATTTTTTAATATAAACCAAGTTTTCGGGTTAACCCCGGCTTGGATCAACCGTTAAGCCAATTGCTCCATTAGAACAAAGGATTACTCTAACGTAAAAAAACATTCGTGAAATAGAATCCAGGAACAACCTTTAAAGCCCCTCAGCATCCAGCTGAGGGGCTGGAGTGTCTGATATGCCCAGTATTTTTGGGCAGACCAAAAAGATGTCAAACAGAGAACCATCAGACTGGGTTTACCCTTTGTACATTGTGTTTATAAGGGGGACAGGTCCTGTTTTTTAGAACCTGTCCCTTTTTTCATTCTATTCACATCACGATTGTCTATTACAGCAATTTAATGATTCCTATAATCAGTTCTCATTGTGCTTACTGTTTTGCCCAGACACCGCCGGTATAATTGTAGGTTCCTGCTAATTTGCCCCCAGTATCGTATGCATTTTTGAATCCAGTGTTTGCTCCCATTGTATCAGGATCGCTATCAATAATTACATTAGCTCCTATGGTAATCTGGGTAATTTGATTCAGCGAACCAAAAAATGCCTTATTACCAATGCTCGTCACACCGCTACCAATAGTAACTGAGGTAAGTTGGTTATATGCGAATGCCCATGGGCTAATAGATGTCACAGTATCTGGAATGGTGACCCAGGTAAGCCAGTTAAAGGAAAATCCAGAATAAGGAATGCTCGTCAAACCGCTTCCGATAGTGAGTGATTGAAGTTGGATGCTGTTGAATGCTTCGTTACCAATATATGTCACACTATCTGGTATAGTAACCGAGTGGAGCAGGTTGGCCATGAATGCAGCGGAACCAATCCTGGTCACACCCTCGGGGATTTTAATACCGGTAAGACTCTTATTATAAAATACCTGACTGTCAATAGCTAATACTGCAGTCCCCCCTATTGTAGGCGGAATTGATACATCTCCTCCAGCACAGGTATAAGCAGTTATTGTTGAGGAAACGAAATCAAAACACGATTCTGATGTATAGGTAAACACAGAGAAGTTTGCAGTCACTGCTTTATTTCCATTCATAGTAATCGACTCGGTAGCATTGCTGCTTACCAGGTCTACAGTCCAGCCGTCAAACTGCCAGCCGCTATCTGCAATGGCTTCCAGGCCAAGAACTGTACCTTCGTCTACTGTCACAGGCACTGTGTAGAGAACATTGTCAACTTCTACAATTCCATTACCAACGATATTAACAGTCAGGGTGTACTGGGCAACAGGTGGATCTCCACCACCATCTCCCGGACAGTATTCGGAGATGATAAGACTGGTATTCTTCTTAATATCTCCAACATAAGTTACATATGCTTCAAGTGTTTCCAGATCATAGTAAGGAGTAGTAAATTGATATACTCCGCCTTTGGTAATATTTACTGGAAGATATGACCCTGAACCGGAACCATCCAGGAAAAGCTCTGCAGAAGTTACGTCCTTTGCCTGATTCAGCGCCCAGTTAATATACCTTTTTTCACCACACTCTTAAGCCAGGGAGTTTATCCCCTTGCCTGTCCAAATGATAATATTATCATCTCTGGCTATTTCAGAAGAGGAGTTATCCTGAGGTAAGGTAATATTTGCAATTTCACTACAGCAAGCAAACAACAAGACTAAGAGAAAAAAAGACAACATTAAAACAAGTATCTTTTTCATAATATGAATTCCTTTCTTTACAATATAATAATACAGAAAAAAATATTATTTATCCGTACATTTAATATTGAAAAGTTGGGAGTCTGGCTGTCTTCTCAATGCAGAGTTGAGACAGACCCATGACTTTGCGGCCTATCCTTTTAGATAGTGTGCTCTTTTCATCCTTTCTGACTGGCTGGCAGCATCCCCTTTCTTTTTATATGTATAGAAAAAATCTATGGTTATATTACGATGCTCTTAAAAATGGCTGTTAATGTAATATTTAAAGAAAATAAAAAAGATGATTCTGGGGCAAAAAGCAGGTAGTCCGGCAGTCCCATTGGGGGAAATCATGAGGCGGGACCCGTAACTTTGCGTCCCATCGTTTCCGATGGTTAACCTTTCTCAACTTAGAGCTTTTTTGTTCTATAAGGTTCCCTCCT
>CAZWUL010000107.1:0-3338 GCA_964636625.1 uncultured Atribacterota bacterium
AGGCATAAATTTTTATATTCTTCATCAAATTTTTCCCGGAATTCTTTATCTTGCAGTAATTTGTCCATATAAGTCTTAGTTTTTTTCATAGTAATTACCCCCTATAAACCTTACAATATAGTCCCTTTTTATATTTTTAGCTTTTTCTAAATCATTTTTGCTAACCTTTTGAGATTTTTTCATATAAGCATTAGTAATAATTATTTTCTTTTCTTTATAGAAAAAGCTAAAAAAACGATGTTCTTTCGGTTTAAACTCAAATATTTTTTCTTCTGAATTTACTTTTCTGAATTTTGTTTTATCAAAAAGTCTACCGTGATCAGAAATATACTTTACTAAGGCCGCCAATTTAACCTGTACGTCCTTTTTCTCATTTTCAAAATATTCCTTAGCAGGCATCTTTCCTGTCTCGGTAAAGTAAAATTCTACTTGGAATTTATCTCCTTGGTAAAAGATATAATCTTCTTCTTTAGGTATTGACATTAAACTTCCTTCAATATAATAGTTAGCATAATTGCTAACATTTGTCAAGAATTATTTTTATTAAGATAAGCAATATTAGAGAGAAGAGCAAAGTACCTATTTTATTTATTGTTATTTTTAACCCATTGGATTATCAAATTTTCTAATAATGACTCAGGGGTTACCTTATCTATATAATAATATTTTTCTTTTTTAGGTAATATAGAACATGATATTAAAAAAGCTCTACGCGACCAAACATCCATTGTATAAAAATGTTCTTTCAATTCCCTTATCCAATCACTTGCGTTGTTTTTATAAGCTGCAATAATTATTTCTCTCTGTAATAGTGTAGAGACTTTTTTGTATTTTTTTATTATTTTAGTTAAATGATTTAATTCTATCTTTCTATTAAATAGAGAATAAATCGAAATTTGAAAATAATCATTAGAATTTATTAGATCATCTTCTAATAATTTTATAAGTTTACTGCCTATATCAAGCCAGTTAATATCAGAAGAATTACTTACTGAAACAAAATATTGACAAATTTCACTTATTGCGGGCATCAATTTCTCAAAATTATCCAAGCAAAATTTTACACCAGAAGGATGACCTACCTGTGATAAACGTCTAATAAACCATCTAAGTCTGGTGTAATCAGGATTTACTTGATTTAAATAATCATCTAATATTTTATTAATTGCCGGTTCATTAAATTCTTTTAGATCCTCTTCAGATATATTGCTTAAGTAAATAGTTTGATATCGATTACCTTTTGAGTACTTATTTATAATATTAATAATATTTTTTTCTAGATCATTAATCGGTCTATCCTCTATCATTTCTAAACAATATTTTTTAAAATCGCTATTTCCAAATATTTTTGTCTTTTGATTTTGCAGTATAAGTCTTTGTTGTTTATCTAAAATATCTGCAATGCGATAAATATCTATTTTAGCTTCTTTTTCAGAATTACAGAAGATTATAATATCATCAACATATCGGCAAAAATCTATACCTTGGGAAACAAAACTATTATCTATAGGAATAAAGGATATTTCAGCAAGCATATTTGCAGAATGAGGACCAACCGGAATTCCCCTAGAAACATTTGCTGTTATCTTGCTTATCAATTTCATAATCCATTTCCAAACTTGGTCGGGTATCCCACGATAATCCGCTAATTGATTTTCTAAAGAGTGATGATAAATCTGATTATAGAAATCAGAAATATCAAGTTTGACCATATATTCGTAATTTTCTGACTTTTCCAAACATCTATTCCAGAATAAATTCCAAGAGTAATTTAAGTCATAAAGGTTCCCTTTTTCGTCTGGGGAAAATCTGTAACTATAGATTTTATTTTCTTTTGTGGAAATCCTTTTTTGTTCAAATATTCTGCCGTATTGGTGAATTATGGACGCTAAGATAATACTATCCATAGGATCCAGTTGGGTTGCCGTTCGACACGCTATATCAGTTTTAGGAACGATAAATCTTCTAGGAGAACCTGGTGAAATATCTTCTATATTAAGATCTGCTAGTTGTAATATAGCATCTTCGCCCAATTTAGAGATTATGTTAAACTCTATAGGTATAGGGAATAAATCTGTATCACTTTTAGTGACTAGATGGTTTAAAGCCCATGTTATTGAATCTATATCGAGTTTCATATTACTCTCTATCTAAAATAATCAATAATTTCTTTAATCTTCATTCTTTTTTCTTTTAATTTCCTGATCTCTTCAAGCCGCTTTAATGCTTCATCTTTTTTGTATTTCCGGATCAGTCTTTCTCCATCCTGGCTAAAAGACAATATACCAATTTCAGTATAATATTTTAATGTGCTTTGCCTTACTCCGGATACCTTGGCCAATTCTCCTATGGATAAGATGATATCATCATTTGATTTTCTTGTGTTCATAAAAACCAACTTTTTTTGATCCTATTTGTATTTTCAATAATTGAAAATACGGCTAAATTTTCTACTTCCTGTAATTAGCGTTATCGGAAGTAGAAACTCTTTTTATAATTTCATCTTGCATATTTTTTCTTACATTATCAATCTCGTATTTGTTATAATCAGTATCTTTTTGATAATCCCATATTTTGATCAAAGTGTTTCTGATTTTACTTTGTACTGAACGATTAGGTATATCGCTTCTATTTCTTTCCCATTCTTTCTTTGCATATTCAGAAAGCACGTTAATTTCTTTATTTATTAGGTTAAAATCAGAATATATTTCAAAGATAGATTTAATTCTTTTCCAATCTGGTTTTATTTTTTCAAGACTATCTGACAATATATCCATACCTTTTGTTTGAGTCTCTCTGTATTGCCAGTAATTAACCGCATCATTTGATCCAATAGTTTTATAATTATCATAAAGTATGTATTTATTAATATTTATTTCAGTATTCAGTAATTCAACTACATTTTTAGTAGTCCTTTTTATTATATTTTCTTCTCTTACTATAGAAAAATGATGATAAAGATAGGCAGTTACTAATGCTACCAGGGCTCCTGATAAAAAATTTATTAAAGGTATTTGTAATAAAGATTTAACATATTGGGTAAATTCTTCCATAAGATTCTTAAAACTTCACTCCTGCAAACGTCTTGTAATAGTTTGGCAAATCTTCTTCCATTTTGATGTTGTCATTGTAAATCTGCAGCATTTCCAAACTTCTATGCCTGGTATATTGGGCAACTCTCAGGAGATCACCTTTATAATTTTTTATTAGAGTTGTAGTAAAGTAATGTCGGAAACCATGCACGCATTTATCTATTGCCAGGTCATTTAAAACTTTTTTAATAATCATCCTTAATCCCCTGGTAGTAATTCTCTTGTTCTTATTGTTATTACTCTTAC
>CAZWUL010000108.1:0-3329 GCA_964636625.1 uncultured Atribacterota bacterium
AAATGAAAAAATTAAGTGTAATATTATTAATAACAATATCATTGTTGCTAATCTGTTCTTCGATGGTATCAGCACAGGCTAAATATGTATTAAAATTTAACCATGTTCTTGCACCAAATGAACCTTATCATGAAGGCTTTCTTAAATGGGCTGAAAGGGTAAAAGAAAGAACAAATGGTGAGTTGGAGATACAGATTTTCCATAGTGCCCAACTTGGGGTCGAAGAAGATATTATTGAACAAATCAGACAGGGTGTAAATGTTGGACAGAATACTGATTCAGCTCGTTTGGGAAATTATGTCCCGGGAATTGCAGTTATGAATGGACCTTATTTCGTGGATAGCATTGAAGATGTAGTAAAATTGAATGAACTTGAGACTGTAAAAGAATGGAAAGAAGAATTGGCCACTGAATATGGTCTTCAAGTACTATCTTTCAACTGGGTACAGGGATTTAGACATTTTATGACCAACAAACCTATTCGAAATCCGGAAGACTTGAAAGGACTTCGTATCAGGACACCTCCGGCACCAATTTGGTCAGAATCTGTAAGAGCATTAGGTGCAGTCCCTACTGCAATTAATTTCCCCGAAATATACACAGCAGTACAGCAAAAAGCAGCAGAAGGTGCAGAATTAGTTTATGCTAATATCTTTGGGGCAAGCCTTTATGAAGTACTGGACTATGTAAGTGAAACCAAGCATTTTTTACTGATCAACTTTGAAGTGGTAAGTGCAGATTGGTTTAATAGTTTACCTGAAGAATATCAGCAGATTTTAGTTGAAGAATGTGATAAGGCTGGTTTAGAGACTTCTTATTCAATGGAAGAACAAATTCCTGACTTTAGGAGAAGAGCTGAAGAACAGGGAATGACTATAATTCCAACAGAGGAAATAGATATAGAAGCCTTTAAAGAAGCCGGAAAAGCTGCATATGAAGTCCTGGGAATTGCTGATGTAAGAGAGCAGATTATTAAAGAATTAGAAGCCTTAGATTAATGGATAATAGTGATTAGAAATACAGTGTAACATATGCAACGTATCAAATAATTTTTATATAAATTGTAGGTCATTAAAGTAAACAAAATAGAGGGCAAAGGAATAGTTAATTGAATAAATGCAGGAAACGGTTTCTTTGCCCTCACGAAAACATTTCCAGCCAGTTGCTTTAGTAAACATTATTATTTTACAAGAGATTTTCAGGAGGCACAGAAGTGAGTAAATTTATGAAAGTCTATGAGGCTATAGGCAAAGTAGAACACTTTTTAGCCAGCAGCTTTTTAGTTGTTATGACTATAATTATTTTTTCTGCCGGATTTAGCCGAAGTATTGGTTACCCTATTATATGGGCTATTGATGCCTCTACCTTTTTATTTGCCTGGGCAGCATTTTTCAGCGCAGATTTAGCAATGCGAAATGATCGTCATGTAAATGTTGAAGTTCTAATAAATCGTTTACCACGAAAAGTTCAAAATTACTTAAATTTAATAAATCATTTTATTATTATAATTTTTTTGCTTTTTTTGATTGGCTATGGAATAAAACTAAGTTATATAACCAGATTCAGGGCTTATCAAGGTATTCCAGGTTTTAGCTATACCTGGGTTACTTTAAGCATTCCAGTTGGATGTTTATTTCTTTTAGTTACAGTTTTACTTAAAATGTGGAAGCTTATGAAAAACGAAAAAATTTTATTTTATCAAGAAGGTGTTTCAAATAAAAAAAATTAGAAGATATTACAAGTTATTTTATTTAATAGTTTTATTCCGGTTATTTGCAAAGGAGAGAATCATATGTTATATGTAATCCTGTTTTTTTTTATTTTTCTGTTAATGGGTATGCCGGTAGCATTTGCTATCGGAATATCAGGATTTATCTTTTTTATCTTACAACCGACTCTACCTTATACAATGCCAGTTCAATTAATACTTTCCCAGACTCAAAATTTTCCCTTGCTTGCCATTCCTATGTTTATCTTTGCAGGTAACCTGATGAACAATAGTGGTATAACAAAGAGACTAGTCAGTTTGTCTTCAGTTTTAGTTGGACATAAACCAGGTGGCCTTGCCCAGACCAGTGTTGTTTTAAGCAGTCTTATGGGTGGTGTATCAGGGTCAGCTATTGCCGATGCTTCCATGGAATCACGTATATTGGGACCGGATATGACTAAACAGGGATATGCTAGAGGTTATTCAGCTGGTATAAATGGCTATTCTGCCCTAATCACAATATCAATACCTCCAAGCATTGGATTGGTATTATATGGAAGTATAGGTGAAGTTTCAATTGGACGACTTTTTGCCGGTGGTATCGGTCCGGGTTTGTTGATGATGCTTGCACTAATGATTACTGTATCAATTACTGCTAAACAAAAAGGTTATCTTCCAGAAAGCAAGGTAAAAGCACCTCTAAAAAAAGTGGCTACCACTTTCCTGGGGAGTATCTGGGCAATTTTCTTTCCACTTATACTTTTGGTTACTTTAAGGTTGGGTTTAATGCTTCCTTCGGAAGCGGGAGCCCTTGCTGCAGTATACGCTTTAGCTGTAGGTTTGGTTATTTACCGGGAATTAACCTGGGAAAGGTTTAAATCTGCTGTTTTTGATACAATCCTTGATGTGGGTATGATTATGTACTTAATTGCACTTTCAGGAATAGTAAGTTATGGTATTACCTGGGAAATGATACCCCAATTATTGTCACAGTATCTTATAGGACTAAGCAATGATCCCCTGATAATTACCATTATTATATTGTTGTTTCTGCTGTTATTGGGAACAGTAATAGACTCAACAGTAATTATTTTATTATTGACATCAATTTTGGTTCCTGTGATGAAAAATCTTGGAGTAGATTTGGTATATTTTGGTGTTATTATGGTAATTACCTGTGCTATTGGGCTTTTTACCCCTCCTGTAGGAGTAGGCATGTATTCTGTCTGCTCAATTATGAACTGTTCTGTAGGGGAATTTCTAAGAGAAAGTTGGCAATTTTTTCTTGCAGTTCTTACAGTAATATTTTTATGTGTCTTATTTCCTAGTATTGTTACATATATTCCAAATCTGATTTTTGGATAAGGAATTCAGGATAAAAGGCTAAGTATTATCAGAGAACAATAATTTTTTAATAAACTATAATAATATGAATAGGAGGTTGAGATGTCTGATAAAAAAAATAAAATTGTGATCACAGATTGTGATCATCCTTCTGTGGACATTGAGAAAACAGTATTTCAGACAATAAATGCAGAAGTAACTCTGGAAAATTGCAGAACAGAGGAAGATGTTATTGCAGTTGCATCGGATGCTGATGGAATTATCAATCAATATGCTC
>CAZWUL010000109.1:0-3271 GCA_964636625.1 uncultured Atribacterota bacterium
CTGCTAGGGACAGGGATACAGGTGAAAAGAGAAAGGTTTCCTGGCTTTTTACAGTCAGGTAGGGCAGAATTCACCACCATAAACATCAAAACTCTACCCTACTTCTCTAAATAATAAATTTCAATTTCAAAAAAATCTAATATTATTTTGGTAAAAAGTAATCTTTATATATAGTATACTTGGATAATTACTTTTGCCTTTATGAAAAAGTTTTAATTAACATGGACACTGATTATTCAAATTTGGCATCTTTTAATTTTTCTACCATTTTAACGAAGTCGTCCACCCATTCGGCATTAAAATTGATTCCCTTTTTGGTCTGAATATACTCATCTTTATCCTTTAGCTTGACAAAGGTTCTAAGGTCAACCCTCTGTGCTCCTCTAAATTCTCCTACAGATAAAACGAGCCGTTTATTGTCAGTTATATCAAGTTTATCTATTTGCCTCATACCTTACTTCCTCCCTTCACTGTTATTTTAAGCTCCGTCAAGCATCCCATCTCTACCGGCAAGCTGATAGGGATCAACTGTGACTATTTCTGAATCCTTATATTTTTTTTCAATTTTTTCCTTTTCTTCTTTGAATTTAGATGAAACAATTATTTCAAGCTGTTGAATATGCTCAGCATGTTTTAAAACGTTTTCATGTGGCTGGGAAGTAGTTATTAAAAAGCACTTTTTGGGCTTATGCTTTTCTAAATATTTCTCAACTCCCTGTAAATGCACAATGCCAATTTTATTTATATTAGAAATTATAATTTTTTCACTTGTTTCTTTTGTGCCAACCATATAAACAACCTCCTTTCCTTAATATTTCCAAAGGACTAGGATATATTAATATTAATCAATTAAATAAGAAGCGGTTTTGATAAAATATCCCCTTGGAAAATGCCTTAATAACATTCCAGTCTCTTCCTGTCTGCCCAGCTCAAACTCCAGGCCAACAATTTCCATATTTGCTACATCACAGGAAGTGGTAAAATATCTTTGTACATACTCTCCTAAATAAGGGCTTATAAGATTAGAAAGCAATAAAGCAATAACAATATTTAAAATACTGAACATACCTGTAGTTAAAAGCAATATTAAAAATATCAAAGCACTTACAAAATTTGCAATTGCTATATCAGTTCCGCAACGTCTATGAATTGCCAGCTGACAATTTCCCTGTTTTAATAGATTTAAACCTTGAACTGCCGACTCCTCCACCATTTCCGGGTTCTGGATTCCAGATATATAAAACCCGTCTTCTCTTGATAATCCGGAAACATTCAAACGCTGTCCTGCCAATTGCTCTAAAACATTAATGGTAGCATGTTCTATTGCATGATTTCTTCTTAAATTTTTACTTTTAGCTACTTTCCATATCTGTTTAGGAACAGTAATCAATGTTATAAAAGAATATGCTGTAAAACCATAAGGCAAGAAAAATAGGGCAATAATGAAAAAGAAAAATAATGGCATCAAGAAAAGATATAACAAAAAAAATAGAAACAATATCAAATACCCTTCTTTCTCAATTTTTTATAAAAACCATAACAATATTACTGGTTTACTAAAAAACTGTCAACCTTATTTAAGCCCAATCCTGTTCACATACAGGTTTTTTAACAAATCCTGTAAAATTTTTCTTTAATACATATAGTAATATAATAATATGTTATGATTAATTATAATAAGATAATTCCTTTTGCTATTTTACATTAGTTAGTGAGTATTCTAACCTTTTATATTGTTAAAATATAATTTATTCTTATCCTTGCAAATATTAAAAAGGAAAATTGTATTTTTTCAGGTTCAACTCTCTCTTGATTTCTAATAATTGCAGTTGTAGATTCTTATTAATCGGTGCCCCCTTGTCTTTCCTGTCTAACCAGGCTAAATACTCTTTTTCTCCTGCAGTATAGATTCTTTCCGCTCCCGGTGCCTTTTTGGATGACCGAAGGGCACGCAGAATATCACCGGTAGTCTTCCTAAAAGATTCCAAATCAATAAAAGAAGAAATGTTTATCGCGATAAAAAAATGTCCAAGCTTAATGGGAACTTGCTTGTCATCTTTCATGCCGGAAAGCATTCTTAAAAACGTCCCTCCCTGCAGGGCAGCTGATAATATTTCTACTACTGTGGCATAACCATATCCTTTATAGCCGGCTGTTTCTTCACCAATTCCTCCCAGGGGAACAAATGCTGCCTCGCCTTTATGAAAAGCCTCTAAAATCTGTTTCGAATCAGTCATTGCTTTTCCATCAGCACCAATAACCCAGCCTTCGGGGATCTCTTTTTCTTCTCTATCGTAAAGCTCAATCTTTCCTCTTTGAACCATTGAGGTTGCACAATCCAAAAAGAAAGGGAATTCTTCATCTGAAGGCATAGAAAATGTTAACGGATTTGTCCCAAGCATGTTTTCCACTCCAAAGGTTGGTGCTACAGAAGGGCGGGCATTGGTTCCGGTTATACCAATCATCCCTGCTTCTGCTGCCATTAAAGTATAATACCCGGCAATTCCATAATGAGTTGAATTTCGGACAGCTACCATGCCCATACCATATTTTTCTGCTTTCTCAATGGTTAATTCCATTGCCTTTTTGGCAATTACCTGACCCATCCCATTATGACCATCTATTACTGCTGTAGCCAGGGAATCCTTAATAATTTCAAATTGCGTTACCGGAAATTGGATTCCTTTTTTTATTCTATCATAATAAATTGTTTTAAAACGGCCAATTCCGTGACTGTCAATACCGCGTTTATCTGCTGCAATTAAAACATCTGCACATATCCTGGCATCCTGTTCAGGCACACCAACACCAACCAGGGCGTCAACCATAAAGTTTTCAAGGGTAGCAAAATCAAGCCAAACTGTTTTCTCCCCCATAATCTATTCCTCCATTGTTTTTAGCATTTCTGATAATTTCACTATAGCAAAATGGGAAGAAGTTTGCAATCTTCTAGATTGCAAACTTGTATTGCGTCGTGCGTATTGCGTATTGAGTGGAAATATCTCAAAGACAATCTGCCTGTCTACCAGTTAAAATAGTGAATAGTATACAGTATCGGGTATCGAGTCAAGATGATTTAAGCAACATAATAATAGCAATCTGCAAAATTGTAAGAGTTAGAAGTCATTAATGTAATGGTAGAAACTGGAATATTGCAATAATGGAATGATGGGTTTAATAAATACCAGAGTTCTTTGTTTTATTTTATTTCTTTAGCATCCTTGCATTATTCCAGCTTTCCAATTTTCCATAAAATACTTTTCTTTCGGGC
>CAZWUL010000110.1:0-3241 GCA_964636625.1 uncultured Atribacterota bacterium
CCAGCATACCACTAATTATACCTCCACCCGTGAGGGGGTTAACCATACTGGCAGCATCTCCAGTGACCAGAACATTATCTGTCACTTTTTTCTTCAGTAATCCGCCCACTGGATCTCCACCAACATTGAGTTCCACTGGCTGGGCATTCTTGGTGGCAGGGTTGCTTTCCACAAACTCTAAAAGGTGTTCATATGCAGTTTTATCGGTTATGGTGGTTAAAACACCAAGTCCCACGTTAGCTATGTCATCTCCTTTAGGGAATATCCATGCATAACCTCCAGGAGCCACACTACCAAAGTGGAATTCAATACAGTCTGGTTCAGCCATCTGGACTCCGGCCATTTCAAACTGGGCACAGGATTCCATATCCTTAGGTTTAAGGGCGGTTTTAATTCCACCCCACCTACCAACACGGGATTCAGGACCATCAGCAGCAATGACGATTTTGGCTTTGATCTCCATTTCCTGACCCCTACTCTCAACAGTAACCACTACCTGGTCATCTTCCCGTCTCATGCCAGTAGCCAGGGTTTTCACCATGATCTTGGCACCGGCACGACCGGCGTCCATGGCCATGAACTTGTCAAATACCTTACGTTCCAGGATGTAACCCGCTTCAGGGAGTTTTACCTTGTCCTCGGTGAGGTTCACGGCAGTGCCGTTAGGTGAGACCATTCGCACTCCAGTGGCTTCCTTAGCTATCCATCGGGGGGATGGTTTGATTCCCAATTCTTTAAGACCATCCTTGGAGACTCCTTCTGCACATCGTTTGGGAGTCCCAATTTCTGATTTTTTATCAATTACAATTACCTTGGCACCACCCATGGCAGCGTGTTTAGCTGCAGTTGAACCGGCTGGACCGGCACCTATAACCAGAACATCAGTTTCCATCATTTAATCATCTCTTTTTTCCAGGGCCTGCACTGGACACACCTGGACACATATGTTACATTCTTTGCATTTGTCTTCATCGAATTTTAAGCTGATTTCCCGTACTTCTATAAGGTTACGGGGACAAACACCAGCACATTCCCCGCAGTACATGCACCATTCCTTAACTATCATATTATCAGTCCATTATTCTTATTTTTACAAATTAAGATTCTTACAAATTAGTGATTGAAATTATTAAAAACCTAACTATTATCAAACCTTTTTCTTTATTAAATATTAGTTTTACTTTTTTAAACCTTTTAGTATTATGTCACTACTGCTTATACATGAAATTAAAATATTGTCAAATCCCCCTGAAATCAATTTTAATCCTACTTTGAAGAATTTATTTTGATAGTAAGATTGGATTATGATAATGAAATAATCCTCTTAAATAAATTTATCTGAGATTCAATAATAGACATGAATCAAAAATGGAACTTTTCAAAAATGGAACTTGAATTAATATTAAAAATTGGAAGAAAATGGATCTAGGTTGTCTCGTTGTCAGTTTCATCAGAAGGATTTTCTCCAGTCTCCTGTGTTTGTGTATTGGTTTGTTGGGTTCTGGAGCCACTGCGAATTGTTCTTCGGGTGCTGGTTGTGGTAATAGATTTCTGTGATGTTGATGGTTGTTCGGTGCTTTGATTACTTTGAACTTTGGCTGGTGTGGGTGTATTTGTTGATATATTATTATTTGAAATCTGGTTCTGGTCTGGGGACTCATCAGGACTGTAACCCATTCCCACCACGGATCCAGCTATCACTCCCACCAGGAGTATGGGTATGATTATCAAATCGTTCCTTATCATCCAATCCCCTCTTTTTAATAATCTGATTATTATTATATTTATATTTTTGCAGGGTTATAGGGAATTAAGCTTAAAATATCTTGCTACAGTAACATAATTCTTGATTAAATCAATTTTTTGTCCTTTTAATGAGTAATTCTGCCTTTATAGTACTTCATAAAATAATATTATATCTAAGGATAATCTCAAAATAACGTTTATACGTATAATTTATATGCAAAAAATAGGCATTTATTAAACAATGATAACAATTAAGTGAGTATAATTTCAATTAGAATAGGGGTGTCTTAAATTAAAAAGATTCCAATCTGTTATCTGTCTTTCCCTTCCCTGCAAAAATAACCAGGTGGTTCGCCACTGAACAGGTTGTTCTCCTTCCAGACTAGACAGTTATCGCATTGACATTCCTGACTGAATTCTAAATCACTGGGAACTTCCTTTTCTTTGGCACAGTATAATGCAGGTATTCTTTCTTCTTCAATCATCATTCGGGAGTCCAGATCTTCCTGGGCAATTTCTTGCATCATTTTCATCTTATCCAGGACACATTTCGATCTATTCTGAACAGGACAGCAGTTACAAAGGCATTCAGTTAGGTTTTCCAAATTGAATTCCACTTCCATTGCAAACATCCTCCATATTGCTTCCCTAATTATTTATTATTTCTTCCCCATCCACTGGGTTATGTTATTTAATTTATGGATTTTCTGTCTTAAAATTCTGTTCAAGATCAAGAATAAACTATTTTTCTCATTATCGCTTCGTATAGGTGAGTATAGGTTCAAGATCATTCAAGAACAAAACAGAGAACATTACTATTTGTTGTTAAAATCAACTTGAAAAGGTATTTAACAAGTTTGAAATATTTCAGGCAGTTAAAAACTTTTCTCTTAGTTAAACGTATTATTTAAATTGTTAAAGATATTAAATAGTTTTGGATTATTCAAACCTTGAATTATCCAGTATATTCTAAAGGATGAGTGGTGATCCGCAGTAAAAAAGTAGTGAGTTTTCAAATATGATTATTGAACAAGATATAAAAAGGATTTAAGAGGTTAAAGTTCATTACTTAATCTTCTTTTTCCTTTTCTTTTTCATCTTCAGGTTTTTTAAATACATAGCCGCAGTCACTGCATTCAAATGATTGGGTTGTGCCAAAAGCACGATGTTCTCTATCTAACTGTCTTCTAAGGGTTTTATCCTTCGAACCACATTTAGGGCATTTTTCATTTAATTTACCTAAATTCATGTATGATAACCTCCATTACAAATCGCGTTGAATATTCTACAGATCAAGGGAATATTATATTCAATGGTTATGTTTTTTGAATTCAAACTGTAGATGTTTCAGTAACTGTTGTCTGATTCTGAGTGTTATTCTGGGTATTATTGTTAGTGGTGGCATCAGTTGTTGGTGTTTGCTGTCTTTCAACTGGAAAACTAGGCTGTGTCTGGTCAGTGAAGTTTGGTTTTTTCAAAAGCGTGTATTGGCTGG
>CAZWUL010000111.1:0-3205 GCA_964636625.1 uncultured Atribacterota bacterium
CGAGCCTGCCCTTAACTATTGTTAAGAGGTAGGCGTGGCAATCTCATTCATTGTTACCCGCATTCTTTGTCTGAAAACTGATAACTGATAACTGAAAACTATCTTTCACTTATTCCCACAGTATTTACGGTATACGTTATACTTAATACTTTTTTCTTTGTCATTGCGAGGTAGGCGTGGCAATCTCATTCATTGTTGCCCACAGTCTTTGTCTGAAAACTGATTTATTCTTGTAAAAAAATTTTATTCGTGGTAAATTGTAAAATACTAATAGATACTATTTATTTAACCATAAAAAACCACCTTCCAAGAAAGTGGTAATGGTTAAATAAAATGGTTTTACCATAAAAAGATTAAAATAAGCCAGGTGATAATATTTCGCCTGAAGTACAAAGCTGGAAATACTATTGCTTAAGAAATATTATGTCTAAAGGTCTAAATAAAAAATCGAAAGAAAAAGAGTAAAAAGTTAAACCTCTTTCAGGGGTTCTGAAAGCCACCCGCTATGCGGGTACGATATTTATTAGTATAATAGTATTAAAATAATAAAACGATGTCATAGCATTTAATAAATAGTAATACAAGGTCAGTATATTAATTGTAGTATGATGTTACAAAAAGAGGTTGATACAAAAATGGTAGCTCGTCTAATAAAAGAAAAAGGAATAACCGGGGATTTTCTCTTAGATGTACTAATTAACAGAAAAATAATCAAGAGCAGCGATATTGAGAAAATTCACCAAAAACAGGAAGAAAAAGGCTTTTCTATCCAGAACATCGTCATCAGTATGGGTCTTATCAAGAAGAAGGAAATGATGGAAATACTCTCTCAAGAAATAAGTATTCCCTATGTTGAACTTGATGGTAAAGTTTTTGACCCTTCCATTGTGGCAATGCTTCCGGAGAACTTATCCCGAAAACATCGCCTCGTGACAATTGATAAGAAGGAAGATAAATTAGTTGTTGCCATGGCTAATCCGCTGGATGTTTATACCCAGGACGAAATAAAAATAAAGATAGGCTATGAAATTGAGCCACGCCTGGCTTTTAGTGATGACATAAACAAGGTACTGGATTTAGTGTATGGTGTTACAGAAAACTGGCAACAGATGATTGGTGAAATAAACTCACTCGCGGTTTCCGCAGTAGAAGACAGCTCTGAAGAAATGGATATCTCCAAGAGCGTTAGCCAATCCAACGAAGCTCCTGTAATATCCCTGGTGAACCTGATTATGCTCAGGGCAATAAAGGAAGGTGCCAGCGACATACATATTGAGCCCTATGGTGATAAATCCTTAAAAGTAAGGTACCGTATTGATGGTGTGCTGCATGATATAATGTCTCCCCCCAGAAATCTGCATATGGCAATTATTTCCCGAATTAAAATTATGTCCAACATGAATATTGCCGAAAGGCGATTACCGCAGGATGGCAGGATAAAAGTTCAGGTGCATGGCAGGGAAGTGAACTTTCGGGTTTCAACTATTCCGGCAGTCAATGGTGAAAGTGCAGTTTTGAGAATACTCGATCCCGCCCAGATTATGCTGGATTTAAAAACTATCGGCTTTTCAAGGCATAACCTGCAAAAATACCAGGAACTGATAGAAAAACCAAATGGGATACTGCTGGTAACCGGTCCCACCGGCAGCGGAAAATCCACTACCCTTTACGCAACTTTGAATATATTAAATTCAACCGAGAAAAAAATAATGACCATTGAAGACCCGGTAGAATACCGGCTGGATGGCATTAATCAATTACAGGCAAAGCCAAAGATAGGCCTGACATTTGCGGCTGGATTGCGCAGTTTTTTGCGTCAGGACCCGGATATTATGCTGGTCGGAGAAATCAGGGACAGGGAAACCGCCGAAATTGCAATCCAATCAGCCTTAACAGGCCATCTTGTTTTAAGTACCCTGCATACTAATGATGCACCCAGTTCTATCATTCGTTTGGTTGACATGGGTATTGAGCCATTTTTAATTTCTTCTTCCGTTATAGGTGTTATTGCGCAACGCCTGGTACGTACGATTTGCCCTTATTGCAAAAAAGAAATCCCATTAAGTCCTGAAATACAAAAAATAATGGCTGAATTCAAAATAGAACATGATGAGATGAAAATATTTCGGGGAGAAGGGTGCCAGCATTGTAAACAAACCGGATATAAAGGCCGAACCGCTATTTTTGAATTAATGGTAGTAAATGAAAATATCCGTGAAATGATATATAAGAATGCTCCTCTTAGTGAAATAAGGGAAATAGCTATAAATAAAAATGGGATGGTCACCCTAAAAGAAGACGGCATACGCAACATTGTTCAGGGCATTACTACTATTGAAGAAGTAATCCGCGCCACAAGCACATAATAAGTATACCGTATACCGTATAATGTATAACGTTAAGATTTGTATTTAACATCAAGAATGTAGGATCGAGTCCTAAATACAGTAATAAGCAACACGTAATGACTAATCAGCAACATAAATCGAATGATCAATTTACTAATTAAAACAATAAACAATAATATAGCTAAAATCGTATAGCGTATATCTTATAACTTTAAATACTGAGAGAATAATTGAAAGGGTAATAAAGACCTTATAATATATTTTCAAGACCTGCAAATATGGAGAAAGGGTGTCGATTTAGTCAAGAGTATCTATTTATTAACAAATAATTTTCCCAGCAGTGAAACTTATGGTCTTGTTTCCCAAATGAGGAGATCTGCAGTTTCAGTACCTTCAAATATAGCTGAAGGGTTTAAGAGATTTCACAATAATGAGTTTAGGCAATTTCTATACATTACTTTAGGAAGTTGTGCCGAGCTTGAAACCCAGTTAGTTATAGCCAATGAACTTAACTATATTACCCATGAAAGCAGTAAAAATATTATTGAAGATATAAATCATATTTCAAGGATGATTTATAATTTAATCAAAAAATTATAATGTGTTGTTGTTATCTATGATTTACTATATAATATAGTTGAATTGTTTTTATTTAACCAACAAAAAACCACCTTCTAAGAAGGTGCTAATTGTTAAATAAAATGGTTTTGCCAGAAAAAGATTAAAATAAGCCAGATGATAATATTTCGCCTGAAGTACAAAGCTGGAAATACTATTGCTTTAGAAATATTATGTCTAAAGGTCTAAATAAAAAATCGAAAGAAAAAGAGTAAAAAGTTAAACCTCTTTCAGGGGTT
>CAZWUL010000112.1:0-1850 GCA_964636625.1 uncultured Atribacterota bacterium
ACCAATTCGCCGGCGGAGTTTTACTAATTCGAGTCCTTGCTGTTACCGGTGTCATTATTACATATAATGTTTTCCCGTGTTTGGTTTTCAAGGTTATTGTGCCACCCATACTTGGTACGCCCCTTTTGTTGAACCCAACCTGGTTATGGTCAAAATTTGTATAATGCAGATTTGTGTTGTCCAACCAAACAGTTCTCTCAACTTCATAATCACAGTATATTACATAACGGTTAATGGGCGGCTGGAAGTTTATTTTATAATAACTGCCGGTATACATAGCTTTTGCCTGGCAATTTTTTAAAATCGCTTCCAATTGGTGGGCTGTCCGGTTTAGGTCTAAATTTTCTTTTGTTCTAAAAAGACCTTCAAAAGATACAATTAGTAGTATTGATATGATTCCTACAATGGCAACTAGCTCAATGAGGGTGAAACCATTACTATGTTTTAAACTATTATAACATTTTTTCATTTATTAGTATATATCTTTATATTTATATTATTCCCTATTATAGCAGATTTTAGCAAGAAAATGTATTCGAATCGTATCTATCGTATGTCGGGGTCAGGCTTCACAATTTCACAAAATGATAAGCATAATCATTATAGTGATTTTGTGAAATTGTGAAGCCTGACCCCGTTTATTTTAAACTAAAAACCTATTACAATCAATTACACTCTCCAATGTCAAATCATCAGATACCAGTGGATAATGGCGTTTCCCCAGAATATGGAGATAAAAGCACCGAGGGCAATAAAAGGGCCAAAAGGGATAATATCACTTTTATTTTTACTGGTAAGCATTACAATGACTCCAATAATAGAGCCAAGAAAAAAACCAAGAAAGAGCGAGAGTAAAATCAATTTCCAGCCCAGGAATGCACCAATCATTGCAGCAAGTTTTATATCACCCCCACCCATTGCCTCTTTTTTAAATAATTTACTGCCTGCAATTGCTATTAATAGCAAACTCCCACCACCGGCTATAATCCCAAGCAACGAATCCAGCGGATTAATATGTCTAAGGAAGAAACTCAATATGAATCCAATAATTATAAAGGGCAATGATAACACATCTGGAATAATTCTTTCTTTCAGGTCAATGAAACTGATAATAATTAAAAGTGAACATAGTAACATATATACTATAGCAATTGGCTGTAATCCGTAAAACAAATACAAAGCAAGATAAAACAAGCCGGTTGCCAGTTCCACTATGGGATATTGAGGGGGTATCGGTTGTTTGCAATAGCGGCATTGGCCTTTTAAGAGGAGATAGCTAATTATTGGAATATTATCATAAAAAGGAATAGGTTTAGAGCATTGAGGGCAATGCGAGCCTGGACGCATCAGAGATTCATTGCGGGGTATACGATAAATGCAGACATTGCTGAAGCTGCCAATAACAAGCCCTATTAAGAAAATTATAATTCCCGCAAATAATTGAAACATCTTAATCTCCATATCATCTTAATTAACTAAATATTAGTATAGCATAATATTTTAAAATCGTATTGTCTAATGAATACAGTAATCAGTGACAAGTAATGAGTGATAAGGAATAAAGAGAGTTTTTAGTTTTCAGTTTTTTGTTTATAGTAAAATACTGTGGGTATAAGTGAATGAGATTGCTTCGTCACTTCGTTCCTCGCAATGACAGAAAATATAAGGTCCTCGCAATGACAGAAAATATAAGGTTCTCGCAATGACAAAAAAGAAAATGTTCCTCGCAATGACAATATAAAACAGTTTTTAGTTTTCAGTTTTTTGTTTATAGTAAAATACAATTAAATCTAAATACGAATAAGTAGCTAGTCGTTGGTATTTAGTATTTAGTTAGAATAGCAGTTTTT
>CAZWUL010000112.1:1950-3185 GCA_964636625.1 uncultured Atribacterota bacterium
AAAAACGTATCTTTTTACTATTTTATCCAATTATATAAGCAATTAGGGTGGGCATTGTCATGAGAATAACTGTCAATCTTATAATATGAAGTATACTTACTCGAACCGGATCAGCATGCACTTCTATTGCAGTTAAAGTCATTAATGTAACACCGCCTGCTGCATTGGCGAGCAATGCAGTAGCCAGGTCCCACTTTAATATTCGATGAAACAAAAAACCAATAAACATTCCATTTAGAACTACAAATAACGAAAAGAATACAACTGGTATCAATAAAGACTTAAGAGTTGCAACCATCTCCGGGGTAAAAGTAGTACCAAGATATCCCCCAATGATAATTTGTGTTCCAATAATTAACCATCTAGGAAGCTCTTTCAAAGGTAAGCCGATGGATTTCAGTGAGCCGATAACAATCATTGCCCCTAACATTCCACCGACAGGAAGACCAAAATAATTTGCAGTATAACCGCCTAACCCTCCCAAAAATAAAGCTAAAAACATATTTGGAAAATCAGTTTTATGATTACGTTGTTCGGTATTATTCATATCAACAGCAAATTGACATTCCACCCCTGCTCTTTCCCTTTCCAGATTCTTATTATTACATTTTGTAACAATAAAAGGAAGGCTTACACTAATTGATAATATTCTTGTGAATTGAAATAAGGTTACCGCGGGAACATTTAAATTAAAACTTAGAGCAATTAAACCCATTTCAAATAAACCCCCAGGAACAGAACCATAAAGGGCTGTCCCAAGTTCAACCCCAGTAAATATTGTAATCAAATATCCCACTACCAGACTTATAACTATCATCCATACCGAAGCCAAAGCACCCGGGAGCAAAAGTGACTTCATTGTTGAAAGCTGCTCCTTTTGAAATCTACAGCCAATTATGACTCCGATTATTACCTGAAAGAAAGTAGTTATAAAAGACGGAAATTCTACCCATTCAACACCCAGGCTGGTGACAATAGCTAAAGTTACCAGGGACCCGGTAACAGCTCCACCGGGGATATGTAAAAAATTGAAAAAGCGATATCCTATAAATCCAAGTATAAATATTAATATAAAAGCTAATAACATTTTATTAAGTGTACCTTTCGATTGTTCGTATTGCGTATTGAATACAGTAATCAGTAACAAGTGATAAATACGGTTTTTAGTTTTTGGTTTATGGTTTAATTCCGCAGGTATAAATGTATGAGATTACTTCGTCGCTGCGCTCCTCGTA
>CAZWUL010000113.1:0-3181 GCA_964636625.1 uncultured Atribacterota bacterium
GAGCGCTTCTATCTCTTCCGCCTTCACTCTCTTATAAAACCAGGAGCGATCCAGTACTTTAAATTCATATTTTTCTACAAAACCTATATCTTCTGTATCCAGTCCTATATCGCCTTCATTCCATATGTCTTCCACGCCTTCTGCATGGAGTTTTTCTCCTTTATAATAAGCCTTATAACTTAATGCATACGCGTCTTCCAGTTCTTCTTCTTTAACTTCTCTTTTATATCGCCCACTATGAACTTTACCCATATAATCTGTCATGCTGGGCACTTCTCTGAATCCTTCCTGCCTTTCCCAACTATATAAATATAATTTCCCTTCTTTTGGTTGAGACATTCTATATAATTTGCCGTTATACTTTCCTAAATTCATAATTATTCTTTCCCTTCTATTTCTTTCCAGTTTTTATTATCAAAATCATATTCATAAGCAGTTCTCACTTCTCCCGTCTTCGCGTTAATGACGTATAACGTATCGCCGCCTTGATACTCTCTATCTTTCTCGCTCTGCTTTCTCAACTTATATTCAGGGAATATGCCTCTTTTGCTTCCGATAAATCCCAATCCCGTTGCCGGATACCTCTCATCTCCAAACGGAATATACATTTTTTTCTATCTGTCTTTGAAACAGCGGAATCATACACGGAAAATATAAAAACATATGGATAGAAGGACTAAAGATACTTGAAGAATTTTATGTATTTAGCATGGATAATAAAAATACTCAGTTCAATTTAACTGATGATTTTTATCTTAAAATTCCTTCCGATGTCAATTTACTTATTGCTGCTTGCATATCCACTTATATTTCCCTTAATACTTTATCCGCTTTCAATCTTTTAATAAAATTTTCCCAAGCATCACTCTCATTATTAAATATTTTTTTTGAACCTGTAACAATACTTGCTCTTTCATCTGTTGCATATACTATCCAATATCCGTTTTCTTGACATATGCCAACCTCATTTTCGTTATATTGTTTTTCATAAATATTATAATTTTTAAGTTGTTCTTTCTTAATTATTTTTATAGCTTCTTCTTTAGTCATTATGAATCTTCCTTTTTATTATAATTCTTTTAATAATCTTAATTTAACAAGCAATTCAATTTCTAATGGTAATTCATATTGATTTGCTCCTCCCGTTCCCCACCCATCTATTTTTGCAACCTTACCATAATACGAAATCAAACCGTTATACTCTCCATCATAATATTTAGTTATATATGCATCAGCTTGTGCCTTCACTTTTAAATCAGGACAATTGAATATATATTCCTTAATCTTAGTAAAATCTCCAATCACTTCATATCTATGATAGTTAGCTAAATTTTCAATGTAAGGCAAAGACCGTTGTGTAAAGGTATATGATTTTTCTCCGACAACTGGTGATACATATCTTCCATTAGACTCGCCGTATCTATCTATGATTTCTCCAACTTTAGGTATATATTCGTCTTTAATTGCATTTCCGGCATTATCAAGAACGTACCCTCCTTTTGGAGCCTGTGACCAATTAATTGTACTATCTGAATTAAGAACATACGAGCCTTTTGGAATTTGTATTTTATCTAACCAAGCACTATTAGCAATAAATTCATCAGAATAATTCGTATTATTTATATCATCAATTTTATGTAAATAATTAGTTAATTCATCCTTTGTACATGTAGATAATTCCAATAGTTGATTAATATCATTCTCTTTATACCCCATATCCTCATCATTTGCAAGGTTTTGTTTGCTTTCTTCTTGCGAACCGACAAAGTTGATTTCATCATCGCTCTTAACAGCTTCTTTTATATCTTCCGCAGTTTCAGCATCATTGCTCGCTTGTTCAGTCTCGTTTATATCTTTATCATATTTTGCAGTATCATCCCGGTTGTTATCGCGTATACTTGTATTGACAGTAGATTCATTTTGTGATATCTTATTGTCAAGAGAAGTTTCGTTCGCCTGGGGGCTTTTGCCCAGGGCCTTTGAGCCAGTTAGTCCAGGGAATGAAACTTTTTTTATGTCTCCGATATTATAAACAATCCTTCCTGTTGCAGGCGATTTTCCAACTGATATTATTAGTTTATAGTAATTACTGGTTTTTGTATCTCCATCAAGAAAATACGCTTCTCTGTAATCCCACTCCTTTATATCCGATAATTCACCTTCTCTTTTTTTAACATTCAGTTTTGTATTTTTAAATTTTGAAGCTGTCGCAAGTTCATCTATATGAGAAGCAGCTTTAAGTTTTGCCTTATATTCTGTATCATTCATAGGTCTTGACTTTCCGTCTGATGTAGAAACAATATTTCTATATCCCAATTTCCACGCTGTTTTCTCTATAATAGTTAAAACATCACTTCCGTCAACAGTAATACCAAGCGTATCCACAATCCAATCTTTTATTTTTTGGCCCAAAGACCTATTATTGTAAACAAAGTTTATAACGTCCGTTTCTTTGCCGAATACCACATCTGCCATGAATTTAGATACCATTTCCTGCTGCACGCCTTCATCACTGAGCTGTTGTTGATTCTGCGTATTGTCTTCTGCCTCGCTGTAATCAGGCATAAAAAAACCGCTTCTTATAAAAGCGGTTTATATATTTTTCCTTAAGCAAAGCTCGCCATATATTTCGCGTAATCCATGATTTCTTCCTTTGGTATTTTCCTGCTTGTCATTTGTTTTGTATTTTCAAATTGCAAAATAGGCACCTTGTATTCAATGAGTGCTTCTATCTCTTCCGCCTTCACTCTCTTATAAAACCAGGAGCGATCCATTACTTCAAATTCATATTTTTCCACAAAATCTATATTTTCTGTATCCAATCTTATGTTTCCTTCATTCCATAGGTCTTCCACGCTTGCTGTGTCGAATTTTTCTCCTTTATAATAAGCCTCATAACCAAATTCATATGCGTCTTCTAATTCTTCTTCTTTGACTTTTTTTTCATATAGCCCATCTATTACTTTACCATTTATGCCTATAGCAGGCGTAAATTCTTCTTCTTTTTTTCCCCTGCTCATTAAAAATAATTCATTTTCTATTTGTACTATTCTATATAATTTGTTTCTATATTCCGCTATTTCCATACTATCTCTTCTCTCTTTCTATCCATTTAGAATCCTTCTTATTATATTCATAAGTAGTTCTCGCCTCTCCCATCTTTGCGTCAATGACGTATAAC
>CAZWUL010000114.1:0-3160 GCA_964636625.1 uncultured Atribacterota bacterium
ATAGCTTACCCTTGAAGGATCAAAAGTTACCTCAACTGCCTCATAATGACCGGTTGTTCCGGTAGAAACCTCCCTATAAGTGGGATTAATCGTATTCCCACCAGTATAACCGGATATTGCTTCTACAACTCCCCCTGTTGCTTCAAACGCAGCTTCTACACCCCAGAAACATCCACCGGCAAAAGTGGCTTTTTGCAAAGCTGATTCACTATTAACAGAAATACTGGAAATCATCATTACCAGTACGATAATTATAAATATCCAAAAGCTTTGCTTTCTAATTCCTAATCTTTTTATATATTTCAAAATAAACACATCCTTTTTTTTCTGATTATAACATAACCAAAAAATGTATTTTGGGTAATATATTTATTGAAATGATTTTAATATTGCTCTAAGTAAATATCGCACCCGCGTATCGGGTGGCTTTTAGAACACTTGAAAGGGGTCTGACTTTTTTGCTCTTTTCTTTCGATTTTTAATTTATACCTTTAGCCATAATCTTTCTTGAGCAATATTATTTACAACTTTGGACTTCAGGTGAAAAATTATTATCTGGCTTATTTTAATCTTTTTCTGGTAAAACCATTTTATTTTACCATTACCACCTTCTTAGAAGGTTGTTTTTTATGGTTAAATAAAAAAGAAGACTTCAGGTATGATCCTATAAATATACCTGAAGTCTTTTACTAAATAGCCTTAATAATTTATTTCATCCCTGCATCAATCTTTGATAAAGGTTAAGCATCTGATCTGAGATACTATCGATACTATAACGTTGTGCTGTATATAAAGCTCCTTTGGACAATCTTTTTCTTATATCTTCATTTTTTATCAACAACTCCAGTGAAATTGCAAATTCAGATACATCATCCTCAACTAAAACACCATCAAAGCCATCTGTTATAATATCAAGTGCACCAGGTGCTTTTACTGCCAGCACAGGCAAATTTGATGCCATGGCTTCGATTATAACCATTCCAAAAGTTTCAGAGGTAGAGGTGAAGACAAATAAATCCGATATTTGATAATAGCTTTTTACCATTTCGCTATTTATTGCCCCAACAAATTTTATATCTTCCTGTAATCCTAAAGCTTTGACCATATCCTTTAATTGGTTTAGGGCAGTGCCCTCTCCTACCAGCACAAGTTTTGCTTTATTTATTCCCTTTTCTTTAACCAGAGACAACGACTTAATTATTTTATCAATATTTTTTTCAAAAGAAATCCTGCCAACATAAAGCAGAATAACATTCTCTTTGGTTAGTCCTAACTGTTCTCTTATTTTTTTGCACTGCTCTATATCTTTTTCCTGAAATACCTTTAAATCAATAGCATTAGGGATTACTATAATTTCTTTTTTAATGTTATAGCGGCTAATGATTTTTTTCATTGATTCCGAGGGTGTAGTTATCACATCTGCCTTGGAGGCAAGGCTGGAAACAATCATTCTTATTGCTTCGTTTGTTATAATCTGAGGAACAGGTGAAACATAATATGCATAACGTTCATACTGGGTATGAATTGTCAAAATTTTCGGTATTTTTAATCTTGCTGCATACATTATTGCAGGCATGCTCAGTACAAAAGGGTGGTGTAAATGAATTATATCGGGATTAAACTCCTTAATAACCTTGCTGACCCTTAAAGAAACAGGTATAGCAATAGGGTATTTTACCCGACTTGTCAGGTTTACAGAATGATATCTGAATACATTGTCTTCCTGGTCAGCATATCCCTCAACCTTTGGTGCAAAAATGTAAGTGCTATGCCCTTTTTTCTCATAGGCATTTTTGAGTGAAACAATACTGCTGACTACACCATTTATTAAAGGTTTATAGCAATTGGTAAAAAAGGCTATTCTCATTTAATAACCCTGTATTCTATAGATATAGACACCTATTTACCGCCATTTTGTTTCGTTTTTATGATTTTCTCCCAGCTGTCTCGTAAAGTTACAATTCGGTTAAAAACTAAATTCCCGGGCTTTGATTCAAGGTCTACACAAAAATATCCCTTCCGCATAAACTGGTATTTATCCCCTGCCACGGCATTATTTAAACTGGGTTCAATCAGGCAATCTGTTATAACTTCCAATGAATTGGGATTAATCCGATTTAAAAAATTATCTTTCTCTTCTTCTGGTTTATTTTGTTCTTCTTCTAATAACAGATAATCGTATAAACGAACTTCTGCTTTTAAGGCATGATCTGCCGAGACCCAGTGTAAAGTCCCTTTAACCTTTCTTTTGGCACCGGGACGACCACTCTTTGTATCTGGAGCATAAGTGCAGTGTACCTCGAGAATATCACCTGTCTGAGCATCTTTTACAAAACTTTGACACTTAATAATATAAGCATTTTTTAGCCTTACTTCCCGTCCAGGGGCCAATCTGAAATATTTTTTAGGCGGGTCTTCGTGAAAATCTTCTCTTTCAATAAATAATACCCTGGAAAAAGGTAATTTGCGGTAGCCGGCAGATAGATCTTCTGGGTTATTCTCACTGTCCAGTTCTTCTGTGATATTGTCAGGATAGTTATCAATTATCAGTTTTAGCGGATTCAATACAGCCATAACTCTCCTGGCATTTTTGTTTAAATTCTCCCTGATACAGTGTTCCAAAAAACGAATATCTACAACACTATTTGTCTTTGCTACTCCGATTCGGTCACAAAAATTCCTGATAGCCTCAGGGGTATAACCCCTTCTTCGTAAACCTGAAATAGTCGGTAAACGAGGGTCATCCCAACCATTAACATATCCCTCTTCCACCAGCAAACGCAGTTTCCTTTTACTCATTATAGTATTTGTCAGGTCCAATCTGGCAAATTCTATCTGCTGGGGTATTTCAGAAGAATACAGATTAGTGAGTAGCCAATTATAAAAAGGACGATGGTCCTCAAATTCCAACGTGCAGACAGAATGTGTTATTCTTTCATAATAATCTTCCAGGGGATGGGCATAATCATACATAGGATATATGCACCATTTATCACCGGTTCGATGATGTGATTTTTTTACAATCCTGTATAATACAGGATCTCGCATATTCAAATTAGGAGAATTCATATCAATTCTGGCTCTTAAAACCCGTGCACCATCACTGAATTTTCCTTCTCTCATTTGTTGAAATAATTGCAAATTTTCTTCAATTGAACGA
>CAZWUL010000115.1:0-3150 GCA_964636625.1 uncultured Atribacterota bacterium
ATATTGATACTGGTGGTGGTTTAATCAGCCAGGATAATATTGACATAGTAGCACCATTAGCCGAGCAGGGAATAAGATAAGACTATACATCAAAATAAAAATTGAGTATCTAAAGACTTGCAGGGATGTTTGTAAAACATCCCTGCAAGCTCAAACAGATTTGCAGTTCACAGCAGCAAAAGGAGAGTGTTATTTATGGACAACTTGGTTGAAATGAAAAAGATACATAAAGCATATGATGGAGTTGTGGCATTAAAAGGCATTGATTTCCAGATTGGCTATAACGAAGTTGTAGGTATATTAGGAGACAATGGTGCAGGTAAATCAACATTAATAAAAATTATTGCCGGAGTACATTCTTTTGATAAGGGCGAGATGTATATCAAAGGCAAAAGAATAAACCCTAAAAAGCATTCTGTTAAAACTGCCCGTAATATGGGAGTTGAAACAGTATACCAGGAGAAAGCCCTTGCAGAAAAGCAAGCACTGTGGAGAAATATTTTTATAGGTAGACAGATTACCAATACATTAGGCTTTATCAATATAAAGAAAGAACAAGAAGAGACAGATAAGATTATGCGGGATTTAATGAAATTCCGAGGAGTCGGAGTTGGCGCTGATTCAATTATCAGGACCTTATCCGGTGGCGAAAGACAGGGTGTTGCCATATCAAGGGCAATGTATTTTGAAGCTGACCCGGTAATCCTGGACGAACCGACCATGGCCCTATCATTACAGGAAGTTAAAAAGGTGTTGAATTTCATTGAGAGCATCAAGGAAAAGGGAAAATCTTGTATTTATATATCTCATAATATTGCCAATGTATACCCTGTTTCTGATCGTTTTGTAGCCATCGATAGAGGTAAAGTGGTAGGTGAGTTTGAGCGCAAAGACATATCTTTGCAGGAGCTGAGCGAGGGATTGATTAAATATACTGAAGAGGTTATTCAAAACAAACAAGAAGAAAAGGGAAAATCAAATGAATGATTTAGAAAAAAAATTTCAGGTAAAAAAGACAACTAAGTATAAATCACAAATTGCATTAATAATTATGGTTATCAGTATTTTTGGCTTGTTCATGATTACCAGCCCCGAAGTATTTCTCAAGTGGAGAATATACCAATCATTTTTATCTACTGTTCCTATTATGGGTGTAATGGCGCTTGGGCTGACTTTCGTTCTTGCTATGGGTGAAATAGACCTATCCTTTCCATCAGTAATGGGAATGTCAGGCTTCATTTTTGCCGTTACCTTTCAGGCTACCAATAATGTATTATTATCTATTATTGCAAGTCTGCTCTCCGGATTGACAGTCGGTTGTATAAACGGGGTGTTAGTTACATGCATTGGTATTCCGTCAATTGTTGCAACCCTGGGTATGCAGTTTTTAATCAGGGGTTTCAGTAATATTATCTCAGATGGATTATCCAGGACAGTTGCACTGGGTGGTACTTTTTCCTATAAAATATTTGCTGAAAGACTTGGAGTTATTCCGGTACAGTCAATCTGGTTTTTAGGAATAGCTATTTTCTTCTATTTCCTGTTATTAAGACACAAATTTGGAGAACAGGCTTTATTCATAGGGGATAATAAAGAAGCTGCCAGAATGATGGGTGTAAATGTTATTATGATGAAAATAATGGTATTCATGTTAATGGGAGCAATAGCATCTTTTGCCGGAATTCTCAGCTGTTATCGGATGAGAACCTGGTGGCCAACTATGGGTGAAGGATATTTAATGATGGTGATGGCAGCTGTTTTTGTTGGCGGTACTTCCATGTTTGGAGGAGAAGCGAATATTGAAGGGACTTTTATAGGTGCATTTATTATAGGTTCTTTGGAAGCAGGCATAGTTGCTTCAGGCCTTTCCGGTTTTTGGACCCAGTTTGTCTGTGGTGTTTTAATAATAGTATCAGTTATAATTCATACAATTTCTAAGAAAAGAAGAGGCACTTAAAGGAAAGTAGAAAATATGATAATATATATTAATTATCCAGGATTTTGGGAGGAAAGATTTAGATGATTAACATTCCTGAAGTAAAACCGGGGATAGTCGCAGTAAGTCGTGACTGTTTTCCCATGGAACTTAGCAGAAAAAGGAAAGCTGCCGTAGTAGAGGCGAGTAATAAAAAAAATATACCATTAAAAGATATGAAAGTAATTGTTGAAAACGAAAAAGATGTTTTGCTGGCTTTAGAAAAGTTGAGAGAAGAACAAGTAAATTCATTGGTAATATATCTTGGCAATTTTGGTCCTGAAGGACCAGAAACTATGCTTGCTCAAAAATTTCCAGGACCGGTAATGTTTGTTGCAGCAGCAGAAGAAAGCGGGGAAGATTTAATAAGCGGACGAGGAGATGCCTACTGTGGCATGCTGAGTGCTTCCTATAATATGGGATTGAGAGAGTTAAATCCTTACATACCTAGATATCCTGTAGGAACTGCCGAACAGGTAGCAGAAATGATTATGGATTTCCAAAATATTGCCAGGATATTGATTGGAATAAAAAGGCTAAAGATAATTAGTTTTGGCCCCAGACCTTATGATTTCCTTGCCTGTAATGCTCCCATTAAGCCATTATACGATTTAGGTGTAGAAATAATGGAAAATTCAGAACTGGATCTTTTCAGCTCTTTTAACAAACATGAAAATGATATAAGAATACCAGAAGTAATTAAAGATATGGAAAAAGAATTAGGATCAGGGAATAACTATCCAGATATGCTTCCCAGGCTAGCACAATATGAACTCACTTTACAGGATTGGATGGAGCAAAGCCTTGGGGCATCTGAATATGCGGTATTTGCCAATAAATGCTGGCCGGCTTTCCAACCACAGTTTGGTTTTGTACCTTGTTATGTTAATTCAAGATTTGCCAGCAGGGGAATACCTATATCCTGTGAGACAGATATCTATGGAGCCTTGACTGAATATATAATTACACTCGCAACTGAAAAACCACCAACATTGTTAGATATTAACAATACAGTTCCCGATGATATGTATGAAAAAAACAAGGCTCAGGCCAAAGAATACATGCAGGACGATTTATTCATGGGCTTTCATTGTGGTAATACTCCCGGTTGTTATTTGAAAAGTGCTGAATTAAAATATCAATTGATTATGCACAGGTTAAACGAACCAGACCAG
>CAZWUL010000116.1:0-3118 GCA_964636625.1 uncultured Atribacterota bacterium
ATTTTCCAATAACTTGTCTAAGGGGTCAGAAAATTAGCGCTGACCCCTAATTATAATCATTGTTACATAATGATTTGTATGGTGATAGGTGATAGAGATTCATTTCAAATTTAATTGTTCAGAAAAAAAGTAGAACTGATATTTTTGAAAAAAGTAAAAATAAAAGGAATAGAGGGCTCTATAATTGTGAATTACAATTTACCAATGAAATTCAACTGACTAAAAGAGCTAAAAACATTAAATATTTTATAAATCATAGATATCATCAAATTCTATTTTATTGTCACTTAATATTTTTTCTATTTTTTGAATGTCATCAGAATTAAAGCTTAAACATATACCGCAATCAGAGCTTAAATGGCGGGGTACCGGGATAAGTTTAACAATGAGACCCTGTTTTTTTGCCAAACTTTCTGTTTTGATAGCCCCGCTGGTTGAATAAAAGATAACAACACTTTTGGTTTTTGATTCAGTCATTTTGTCAACCTTTCTATTTTTCCCCCTTTGCAATTTTATGGACAGCCATAACTGCTTTTTCTATATCTCCATCTGTATTAAAGATGCTCATACCAAAGCGGACTGTACCCGTGGGGAAGGTACCTATAGTCTTATGGGCAGCAGGAGAGCAATGCAAGCCCACCCGGCACATCAAATCTTATTCTTAATAAAGCTTTAATCCGATATCAGATGGAGACTTATTTTTAATATTAAAAGAAACGACAGCGACCCGGTTTTCTGTGTTTTCTTTCCCGTAAACGGTAACTCTGGGTATTCCCATTAAACCCAAAATCAATTTATTAGTAAGAGACATCTCTTGCTGATGTATCTGTTTGATTCCTCTTTTTAGAATATAGCGAATTCCAGCATTCAATCCCGCTATTCCGACTATATTCGATGTCCCGCTTTCATATAAATCAGGCAGAAAATCAGGATGATTTTCTGATTCTGAGCGGCTGCCGGTTCCACCCGTTTTAATAGGAGCGATCCTGTGGATATCAACACTTTCTCCTATGACTAATCCACCGGTGCCTGTTGGCCCAAAAAGACCTTTATGGCCGGTGAAGGCCAGCAGGTCAATATTATCATTTTCCATGTCTAGAGGGCAGGCACCTGCTGTCTGAGCAGTGTCAACCAGGAAAAGAATATTTCTTTTTCTTGCTATTTCCCCTACAGAGCGAATAGGAAGTACTGTTCCAGTCACATTAGAAGCATGGTTCAGGACAATCAGAGTCGTATTCTCTTTAATGGCTTTTTCAATATATTCCGGTTCAAGGGTGCCATCAGTATAGCAGGGAATTACCTGTACCTGAACACCAGTTTTTTCCAGTTCCCGTAATGGACGCATAACAGCGTTGTGTTCCATACTGCTGGTTATGACATGGTCTCCTGTATGTAGCAAACCCTTTAAAACCATGTTGATTGCTTCTGTCACGTTCAAAGTAAAGATGATTCTCAAAGGATCAGAGGCATTAAACATTTTAGCCAGGTTATCCCGGCATTGATAAAGAATTCTCCCTGCTTCAATTGATAGCCGGTGTCCCGAACGACCAGGACTGGCACCGATATTTTCTGTAAAATCGATAATAGCCTCAATAACCTCTTTTGGTTTAGGATAAGAGGTAGCCGCATTGTCAAAATAGATCATTGTTTTCCTTCTCTGTTTGTTCATTTATTTGGTTATTATTAATAAATATTCTTCCCCTTGTTCCTTTGCTTCTACTTTCCAGCCGTTATTATTAGCCATACGGGAAATATTATCTTTAGCAGTTCCGGTATCAACTAATACCTTTAAAGTACCTGTTTCAAGTTCTGTTAATTTATTTTTAACCTTAACAACCGGCAGGGGACAGGAAAGTCCTCTTACATCAAATTTTTCACTCATTAAACTGATACCTCCTTTTTCTTTTTAGCCAAATCGCTCATACTAAATCCCATTAATAAACAGATTATTAATCCCACAATTACTGCTGCCGGCCCCCAGGTTCCAGGTCCAGCTCCGGAACTGGAAGTAGCAAAATTATGAGCAAACCCTGCTCCGAAAATCATACCTAAAACGAATACTGAAGCATCAGAATCCCCTTCTCCGGAGAGAAAGAGCTGACGTCCGGGGCAACCTCCGGCCAGCGTAAAGGCAAGTCCGGCCAGAACCATTCCTCCAAAATTCCAGATTTGACTGGTGTGGGCAACTGGCTGGCCTTGAAATCCTGGGTTAAACTGTCCTAATATATTATTGCTGATCCAGGCGGCTATCAACAAACTAACGACTCCGGTAAACAGGTAAGTGTCTTTAATTAAAATAACATCTCTGGCTGCAGCAACTGTGCAGAATCTGGTCCTCTGGGCAACAAAACCGATAATTAAGGCAATCAGTAAGGCTATCAGTACCGGTGCATATTGAGAGCCAGGACCTTCAGAACTGAAAAATACTGCTCCAGTGGGCAATTGAGTTCTGAAGATCAATAACAATAAAATCCCCACCATGATTGAAGGTAGAACCCAGCCTGCCAGAGGCCTGACTCTCTGGTTGCGTCCCAGATCAAAACCGGATTTGATAAAAAAGATACCAATAGAGATGCCGGCCACTAACCCTGCAATACCGAAAAGAGCATTCCCGTCTCCTCCTGACAAACGCAGTAATGCTCTCCATGGGCAACCCAGAAAGACCAAAGAACCAATCATTGCCAGAAACCCTAAGACAAACCGGATTAAAGGTGATGAACCCCCTCTGGGCTTAAATTCTTTGAAGAGTAGGGCAGCAATCAGAGCGCCCAAAACAAAGCCGATAATTTCAGGTCTGATATACTGAACTACTGCTGCTCGATGAAACCCTAAAGCACCGGCAATGTCTCTTTCGAAACAGGCTACACAGATACCCATATTGGCAGGATTACCAAGTTTTTGCAGAACAGTTGCTGCAATACCGATAAAAGCACCGGTAATAATAATTATCTTACGAGAAAGAAACCAATTTTTCAGGCTCATAAAATATTTCCTTTCTGTTTTCTGTTTAGATTAATTCTATTCAATTAAAATTATTTTTTCTTTTCTTGAAGGAACTTTTTGTATATGTCCAATCTTTTTACTCTCAATAAACCCTTCTTTTTTTAACAATGATAAA
>CAZWUL010000117.1:0-3024 GCA_964636625.1 uncultured Atribacterota bacterium
ATATTGGAACAAAAAAAGAATGTCCTATTAAAGAAACGCTTTCAAAGGCTTCTTTGGATAAACGAGTTTGCCCTAAAATTAAGCCTGCCATGAAGGTGCCGGTAATTAGTGATAGACCAATTTTTTCAGCAATAATGGCAAATATTAAACCTATAATTAATATAGGAAGCAAGATTTGATTATTCCCAATTTTGGTAAATATAAAAGAATTAGATATTTTTTGAAAAAAATAAATAGCAACTGTTAGAGATACCAAGATAAAGCTAACAGTTAAGAAAATATTAAACAAAAAGCTGTCAACCTCCAGGCTCCCGGTAACAGCTATGCCAACAACTGTGCCCACCGCTATAATACCAATCACATCATCAATAATTGCCGTACCAATAATTAATGTTCCCAGCTTCATTCCTATCATTCTTTTCTCAGTCAACACCTGGCTACTGATACCGATAGAGGTAGCAGTTAAAGATGTACCCATAAATACTGATACCAGATAGGAATAGCCAAAAAGATGTGTAGCAAAAAATCCTAATGCGAAAGGAATAATTATGCCCAATAAAGCAACTATAGTAGATGTTTTGGCCAGCTCTTTGAGTTCATTTAAGTTTACAGCCAGGCCAGTTGAAAAAAGTAAAAGCAGTACACCTATATCGGCTATATTGTGCATTGTTTCACTGAGTTCAATTATGCCAAGATTTCCCAGCAACAATCCTACAATTAAGTCAGCCAGCACCATTGGCTGTTTCATTTTTGTTGCCAATAATCTCCCAACAAAAGCTGTAATAAGAATAATAAGTAAATCACTAATAAACAATTTTAATCCCTGCTTTTTTAATCAGTATCGGGTATCGAGTATGTAGTATTGAGTATAAATACATCACAAGTAACAAGTGAAAGTAAATAATTCAAACATCATTGAATTACTCTCATCCCTTGAGAAGAATATCGCTGGTTGATAATATTATTAATTTGTTAACGTATTAAACCATAAGAAATCAAATACTATTCTATTCGAAAATTGAAGGAATATTGTAGTATAGTTTAATCCATCATTTAGCTTATCTTACAAACTGCCGTTCAAGAATTGGATTTAAAAAAATGCTTATTTTTTGTTTTTGTTATTCTTATTCATTTTGTATTTGGACTCAATACGCGATACTATATACTCGATACTTGTACTATACCAATATCTATTAAATTATTAAATTATCAAATTATGCTATCATGATACTCAGAAGAGTTTGCAGTAGGAAAGGTCAGCTACGATACAGGAGCCATCAATAAATAGATGAGCTCGAAAAATAGATGGACCGCCCTTCTCCAATCTTGGACAGTATCAGAAGCGAAACAGATTAAATCTGATTTTTGTATTTGGACTCAATACGCGATACTATATACTCGATACTATTTTATTATTCCATTTCTTCGTTTGTTCTTGCTAAATTCTCAAAACGTGTACATTCTTTCAGGAAAGCCAATTCAAGAGTCCCGGTAGGACCGTTTCTTTGCTTGCTTATAATTACCTCTGCGATTCCTTTCTTGCTGCTTTTCGGTTTATAATATTCTTCCCGGTAAAGAAATGCAACTACATCTGCATCCTGCTCAATAGCTCCACTTTCTCTTAAGTCAGAAAGCCGAGGTCTTTGTACGGAACGCTGTTCAACCGCACGCGATAATTGCGAAACCGTTATAACAGGAACATCCAATTCTCGTGCCAAACCTTTTAAGGAACGGGATATTTGTGAAATCTCTTGCTGCCTGTTTTCTATTTTCAAACCTGTTTGTATTAATTGCAAATAATCTATCATAATTAGACCAAGGTTATGTCTGGCCTTTAGTCTCCTTGCTTTTGCCTTGATCTCTAACGGAGATATCCCAGCCGCATCATCGATAAAAATTGGAGCTGCTGATAACCTGCCAGCTGCCATGGATAATTTTGGCCAATCTTCTTCAGGCATTCTACCCCTGCGTAAGGCATGTGTATCAATTCGTGCTTCAGAGCACAACATTCTTTGTACAATTTGAGCTTTAGACATTTCTAAACTAAAAATAGCTACGGGAATTTTGTATTGCATAGCTGCATGTTGGGCAATATTCAAACAAAATGCAGTTTTCCCCATAGATGGACGGCCAGCAATTATAATCAATTCGGAGGGTTGGAACCCGGTAGTTATTTCATCTAACTCAATAAAACCGGTAGGCACACCGGTAATAAAATTATCTCTATGGTATAAATCTTCTATTTTTTCAAAACTCTCAGTTAGTAAATCCTTAATAGGACTAAAAGAATGGTCTATCTTTTGTTGTGATACATCAAAGATAAGATTTTCTGCCTTATCAAGTAAAACCCGGGCATCTTCCTGTTCTTCGTACCCCATGGTTACAATTTGAGTCGCATGGTTAATTAGTTTCCTAAGAATTGCCTTCTGTTCTACAATCTTTGCATAATATACCACATTGGCAGCAGTAGGAACACTGCTCATTAGGGTTGTTAAATAAGAGGCTCCGCCAACTTCTTCCAACTGTTTTCGCTTATTTAATTCTTCAGTCAAGGTAACTAAATCCACTGCCTGGTTCTTTTCAAATAAATCAAGAGCACATTGATAAATAACCTGATGTGCACTTCGATAAAAATCTTCCGATTTTAATATTTCAATGCAGCTTAATATGGAATCCTTGTCTAAAATTATAGAACCCAAAGTAGCCTGTTCTGCGCTAATATTTTGCGGAGAATTACGCGTTAATTCCATCTTAATATACTCCTAAATTACACTTGAGCCAGCAGCTGTAAATATTTATACTCTTTGAAGTAAAGAGTTTACTCTTCTGTGTTATCAGCAGAACCTTTCTTCAAGGGCTTTTTCTCTGTTTCTGTCTCTTTAACTTCTTCTTTTTCTACTTCCTTTTCAGGAACAACCTGGACATTTAACGGGGCATCCACTTCTTTATGCAAACGCACACTTACCTGAAAATTCCCAATTTTTTTCAGAGGTTCATTATGTTCAATCTTTTTTCTATCTATTT
>CAZWUL010000118.1:0-1590 GCA_964636625.1 uncultured Atribacterota bacterium
AATCTATTGGTGTGCTTAAAAAACGTTTAAGCGACTTTGAGAAAAGCCTCCGGGAAGTACGCATCACCCAGTACGGTATCCGGGTGGGACCTCCACTCAAGGATATTCGGGGAATACTAAGCGGCACCCCGGAAAACATCAAAAACTAGGAATGCTAGGTTACCTTGGGGGTATGATTTAAATGTCTAAAACAGTAATACTGGCTTTAAATCGCAATCAGCGGAACCTGGACATTTTAATTAAAATTTTAGGGGAAGAAGGATACCAAGTTATAGGGGTTTTAAGTCCTGAAGAACTGGACAAAGAGGTTGAAAATCAGGGAACCATAAACCTGGTACTGATGGACATATCCGGATTCAACCGGAGTATCTGGGACTCCTGTGAACGTCTCAGAGTATTGGAAATCCCATTTCTTGTACTAAGCCCCCAGCACCAGCAGGCTGTGGAGAAACAGAGTAAAATACATGGAGCTCATGGGGTACTGGTAAAGCCACTGGTGGTTAAAGAACTCTTACTCCTGATAAAAAGTTTCATTGAGGAATAGGAGATATATGGGTTTAACAACCGGGGTTTAGCACTCTTTTGGGGTTGGGGTTTAATGGGGGTGGTGAATTGATATTTATCAAGTTTAAGTATCGGTTTTATTGGGAAAATTGCTTTTATTATAATGAGGGATTACTATGGAAACATCAGAAACCATCTTAATATCCATGGTTAACCATAAAAACAGTGAAATGGTTGGACAGCTTCTTGGTAAGGATTACAATATAATATATGATGAATCAGACATTTCAGAGGATTCTCCTGATAGTCTGAGCATGGTTATCATGGACTTACCTTCATGGGCCCCTATCAAAGACCAGGTTAAAACCAGGAAAGAGAAAGATAAACCTCTTTTCCTCCCTTATCTCCTGTTCACTTCTCCTAATGATCTTTTAAAGGTTAAAAATGATGTTTGGAGTAGTTTTGATGAAGTTATCACGGTCCCCATTACAAAAATGGTACTGCAATCCAGGGTAAGGGTTCTTCTACAGACCCGCCGACTTTCGGTGCAGGTTAACCAGCTCCTGCAGGATAAGGAGATGCTGATGAAGGAAATTCACCACCGGGTTAAAAACAATCTGATGATCATTTCCAGTCTCCTGAGTCTACAGTCCAGGTACATTAAGGATGAAGAAACCCGGGAGATATTCAGAGAAAGTCAGAGTAGGGCTAAATCCATGGCACTTATCCACGAGCGATTGTACAGATCAGGGGATGTTAAGAACATTGATTTTCCGGATTACCTTCGATCACTTACCCGGGATATTTTTGATACCTACCGTACCAGCAGGGGGCGGGTCCAGCTCCTGATGGATGTTTCGGATGTCAAGATGGATGTGGATAGTGCAGTGCCCCTGGGACTAATAATCAATGAACTGGTGACTAACAGCCTTAAATATGCATTTCCTGATGATCAGGAGGGAACAATAAAGATAAACTTCCACCTTGAAGGTGATGAGTACGTGCTGGAGGTCATTGATGATGGAATTGGAATACCAGATGATTTCGATGTGGGAAAAAGTGACAGTCTGGGAATGTTACTGGTGA
>CAZWUL010000118.1:1690-2998 GCA_964636625.1 uncultured Atribacterota bacterium
CATTTCTTACCTAAATGTCATTACTTAAATTCCCATGCTCAGTAAACTAATGAATACTACCAGTATCCATTCACCATCCACCAGGATATCCATTTGTAACCTGTTTTTGGTGCCTGAAAAATATAGAATATAGGCGTAACCATAGATTACACAGAATATCAAGGGGATGATTAATACCGAAAACAAATCAAAGGCCATAACAAGGTAAATGAAAAATAATAGTGTTGTGTTCAGTAGGAGTAGTAATTTTATGGTGCAGGATGCCCCTATAACCACTGGTATGGTCATGGCCCCGGTGAGCTTATCCCCATCTACATCCATTAGATCAAAAAGAACGGTGTTAATGAAGCTTTTTATGAAGAAAAAATAAAATATCAAACTCATAACCAGTAGATTACTGTTATAATTCACCAGGGGCAGGAAGGTGTTACCAACAGTCCAGCTCAGGGCCACTACGAGACTCTTCACTGCAAATATATCCTTTAACCGGGGGATACGGGGATGGACCTGTATACTGTATATCACCCCAGCCAGTAATGGGAAGAGGAGCACCAAAATCACCTGCCATCCATGCAGGATTCCAATAATCACCGCCAGGATGTAGGCAATAAATGAACTGTAGGTGAATAGTTTCTGGTGACTGGAGATGAGATTTGATCTTTCCGGTGCATTCAACTGGTCTTCTTCAGTGTCTGTAATCTTGTTTAGACCGTAAACTGAGTATATAACCAGGAAGGTGGCCATTATAAGTTGGTAAGAAACAGGGACCCCGTATAAATAAAAAGAGAAAAATGTTTTTAAACAACCATTAATGGCAATGAAAATGGAACTGGAAGTTAATATAACCAGTAAACTTCGCCAAAATTTATAGTTCGAGTTTCTCAGCCTGGTTTCTATAGTGGTAAAATAGCTGGTTACCCCAGGTAACAGCGTCATGATCATCACTTATCAGATCTTTGGTATTATCGTATTCTCCATTTTCATGGAATAAGCCCAATGATAAATATTTATCAGTGACGGTAAACGCAATATTCACATCATCTGGAATAACCCAAAATTTGACTTTATCCCTGGACATGAAATCCTGAAGGTACTTCAAATTATCTCCATCAATACCCTCCATGTTCTGGTTAACTTTCTCCTGGGTCAGTATGAGTTCTACATCTATATCGTGTTCAACCACCAATTTCTGGTATAAACCAATGTAATCGAAACGGAAAATAGGTGAAACCCCTTTAATATATTTGGACCCTGATATTATCTTTTGATATGTTTCATGGGGTTTGTAAATTTCCCCTGATTCTGATT
>CAZWUL010000119.1:0-2951 GCA_964636625.1 uncultured Atribacterota bacterium
ATACTTTCTTGCTATCGGTAATGCAAGATAATGAGGCTGTAGGGATTTACAACGCAGCTTATAAATTAATAACGGTGTTACTGTTTATTCCTAATGTTTTCAATGCTTCACTATTCCCGGTATTTTCTAAATTCTTTGTTTCGTCTGAAAATTCACTTCAAATGGCTTTTGAAAAATATTTTAAATTTATGTTGTTGATTAGTTTCCCCTTAGGGATCGGAACTACTTTACTGTCTAATAAAATCATATTGCTTATTTTTGACTCCCAATTCGCAGCTTCAATAGTTGTTCTCCAAGTTTTGATATGGTCTACCATTTTCATCTTTTTAAATAGTCCTTTTACACAACTCTTGCAGTCTACAAATAAGCAGATGATTCTAACTAAAATAACCAGTATATGCATGGTGATTAATATTGCTTTAAACTTAATTTTAATCCCCAAATATAGTTATTTAGCCAGTAGTGTGATTACCGTAATTACTGAATTTCTGGTATTTACTTTAGTCTTATTTACAATTCGCAAAAGTGGTTATGGATTTTCTAAGTTAAATTTAGAAGTAACCATAAAAGTGTTCATTGCCAGTATAATTATGGGTGTGGCTATACTGTTATTATACAATCTCTGGTTACCTTTAATAGTCCTGTTGGCAATTGCAATATATATAGCAGTTATCTATTTAATTGGCGGAATTGATTCGGATGATATTAGTTTAATTAAAGAAATTATAGGTAGGGGTTAAATTGGATAAGGAAGAGATATACGAATTAGGACTTCCTGCCAAGGAAGCTTATATGCCATTTATAAAATTCGCACTCCCCCATATCGATAAAGAAGATAAAATAATTGATGTGGGTGGGGGGGAAGGAGCATACTCTTATGAATTAATTAAAAGGGGTTATAATCCTGTTTGTGTTGATATAAACGAGGATTATATTAAAAAGTCTAAAGAAAGAGGTGTGGAATCCTATGTTATGGATTCAACTTCTCTCGAATTTGATGACAATTCTTTTGATGTTGTCATCTTATTTGAAGTTCTAGAGCATGTAAAAGATTTTGAAAATCTTTTAATGGAATTGAAAAGGATAGCCAGGAAAAAGATTTTAATCACGGTTCCAAACTGTACTGGTATAGAACAGCTTAAACCCGGTTTTACCTATGACCATCTTCTAGCAACGGACCATGTTAACTTCTTTAACAAAAAAGATCTGGAAGAGGTACTGTCAAAATATTTTGAGAACTATAAGGTGGAAGAAACGGAACAACTTCCTAATACAATTGGATTATCTAACTGGTTAAATTATATTATATTCGGGTTGAACCGACTGAAATTAATCAAAGCAACACAAATCTATTATAGATTATACGCTGTGATTGAGATGGAGGATTAATGAAGATTAAGTAACTCGCAACATCGTTATTAACTTCCTAAAACGGCAAACTGGAGTAAATGCCTTTTAATTTGTAAGAACCAGTATCCCAGTTGTCAATGACACCAAACTCATTGTAATTATTGGAGCCATCAGCGGTTACCCAGCCACTGTTTACATATATCTGGGCCCATACATGGCCACACCATGTTTGGCTGTATGTGAAGAAACAATCTCCATGTACATATCTGGCAGCCAGGCCCGATGCCCGGCATAGTGCAACTATTGCATGGGAAATATCACAACAGTTACCTCCCATGGTATTCAAAGTTTGATAAGCTCCTTTAGCAGTATTATAATAAAATTCATACTCTACTAAATCCCGAACCCAGTTGAAGATATGCAGAGCCTTATCATAAGGTGTAACTGCCCCCACTGTTATTCTCTTAGCCAGATCAATGATTAGGGGATCATTAGAATTACAATGATTACTGGGCTTAAGATAAACCTCAAAACCAGCAGGTAACTTGTAAACCATCAAAGCCCACGGTTTTATGTTTGTAATTGATGATGGTAATGTTTTTTTGGAGTTATAATAATCCATCAATCGACTGAAAAGATATATTTGTGAAGTGAAGCTGATGTCACCTAGACTACTTGAAAAACTACCCTCAGCTATTCGATTAGTGTCAATATATGATTTAATCCTTTGAGCAAGTATTAAAATGTCATTTAAGGCCATATTTCCAGAAATCATATTTTCATAGTTGTAAGTTGGTAAATTTACTTTCTGGAGGTAGGTTACTGAATTGTCGTTGTTTTTAATTTTTATTGCCGCCTGGGTTAAAAGGTCCAGGAATTGTGCCTGATTCACCACCACACCATTTATAGTAATTAAAGTAGGCAGTATCAAATTCCCTTCAACAAATATCTTCACTTGCATGGCGGTGGTGGCGATTTCTTGATGGGAAAAGTAATCATCATAGATTGGTATGTTTTGTGAGGACCATTTTTTCAGATTTATGGTCTCAGGTAAAGTTTGGTGTTGTTTATACTGTTGCAGTACGCGACTGTACATGTATATGAGGGATTTGAAACTAACAACTCCCGAAGAAATAGCCATACTAGCTGGCCCTTTTTTATTTTGCTCAATGTAAGCCTTAATACTCTGAGCCAACTGCAAATAACTATATTTACTCATATTATTTGAAGTAAAGGTATCAGTAACTGTTGTGGAAGGTAGAACTGCATTAACAGGGGTGACAGATCTGAAATTTGAACTACTGATGAAAATTGTGGCCCCAGTTAGTAGGTGTAGTAATTGGGTTTGATTAAGATAAACACCACCTACAGTTATCCATTCAGGCAGGTAACCTTTTCCATCCACAAATATTTTGATTTCCACAGCGGATTGGGTTATCTCTGCAATAGTGAAAGTAGCTTTATCATAAATAGGTATATTCGATGTTTTCCACGGTTTTACATTAACCATAAGGGGTAAGTCCTTAATTGAGTTGTACTGGTTGAGTATCCGACAGTACATGTATAGTGTGGCTTGATAACTCATTTGTCCCAGTGAGGTG
>CAZWUL010000120.1:0-2941 GCA_964636625.1 uncultured Atribacterota bacterium
ACTCATTGCGGGGTAAACGATAAATACAGACATTGCTGAAACTGCCAATGACAAGCCCTATTATGAAAATTATGATTCCTGCGAATAATTCAACCATATCAATCTCCATACTCCATTAATTCACTAAATATTAGTATAGCATAATATTTTAAAATCGTGTTGTGTCTAATACAGTAATAAGTATAAAATACTGTTTTTAGTTTACAGTTCTTTGTATATATAAAAATACTTTGGGTATAAGTGTATGAGATTGCTTCGGCACTGCGTTCCTCGCAATGAAAAGAAAAGAAGGTTTTTAGTTTTTAGTTCTCAGTTTTTAGTTAAAGAAAAAAATGCAATTCAAGATAATAATTAGACTAAGACTGGAAGTTTAGGTGTATGAGATTGCTTCGTCACTTTGTTCCTCGCAATAACAAGAAAAGAAGGTTTTTAGTTTTTAGTTTTCAGTTCTCAGCTTTCGGTTAAAGAAAAAATAACAAGACAAAATGAAAAGATGGTTTTTAGTTTTTTGTTATCAGTTTATAGTTAAAATACAAATATGGGGAAAATCAAAGAAAACTTAATGGAATATTGGAATATTTGAAAGATGTTAACAACTAGCACAGAAGTGTTACTTTTTTTATTTCAATTACCATTATTGCATTATTCCTTTATAGAAAACCCGGTACCCGTTGTTAGTCTTTACTAAAAACAAAAAACGATAAACCAAAAACTTTTCTATTTACTTTTTTTATCCAATTATAAAAGCAATCAAAGTAGGCATGGTTAAGAGAATTATAGTGAGTCTTATTGTGTGAAGAAGGCTTACCCGAACCGGGTCAGCATGCACCTCAATTGCAGTTAGAGTCATTAATGTAACCCCACCTGCTGCAGTTGATAGCAATGAAGTAGCAAGGTCCCACTTTAATATTCGATGAAACAAAAAACCAACAAGCATTCCATTTAAAACTACAAATATCGAAAAAAAGACGACCGGCAATAATAAAGACTTAAGAGTAGCGACCATTTCCGGGGTAAAAGTAGTGCCAAGATAGCCTCCCAGGACAATTTGAGTACCGGTAATTACCCATTTTGGAAGTTCCTTCAAAGGCACACCTATGGATTTCAATAATCCGATAACAACCATTGCCCCTAGCAGTCCGCCTACCGGGAGACCAAGATAAGTCGAAGCATACCCCCCTATTCCACCCAATAATAGCGCTAATAATATATTGAGAAAGTCTGTTTTATTTTCATTTTGATCAAAATCATTCATATTAATCGCATGCTGACATCCTGCCCCTTCTCTATCCAGATTATTGCACTTTAAAACTATAAAAGGAAGGCTTATGTTAATCGATAATATTCGGACAAATTGCAACAAGGTCACAACAGGCACGCTTAAATTAAAAGTTAAGGCAATTAAACCCATTTCAAATAACCCACCCGGGACTGAACCATAAAGGGCTGTACCAAGGTCAAGTATAGTAAATTTTGTTAAGAGATATCCCACTCCAAGACTAATAACTATCATCCACACCGAAGACAAAATACCCGGAAGCAAAAGTGATTTCATAGTTGAAAGATGTTCTTTTTTAAATCTGCAGCCAATCATTACTCCGATTATTACCTGGAAGAAAGTAGTTATAAAAGAGGGGAATTCTACCCATTCTACACCCTGGCTGGTAACAATGGCTAATGTAACCAGGGCACCGGTAACGGCAGCCCCGGGAATATGTAAATAATTAAAAACGCGATATCCTATAAATCCAAGTATAAATATTAAAATTAAAGTCAATAACATTTTATTAAGTGTACCTTTCAAGTGTTCATATTGCGTATTGAATACAGTAATCAGTAATGAGTAATAAGCAATATGAATCAAATATCTGATTTACTAATTAATTTTTTTGGGGATAAATCGCCCCCACCTTTATCCTCCCCCCTCAAGGGGGAAGAGATAAGATGAAATAAAGTTTTTAGTTCTTAGTTAAATACTAAATACAAGAAATATCAAGTTTTTTAAAATTCCAGCCTACCCAAGTAGAGTACTTAAAATTTCCCTCTCCCCTCGGAGGGGAGAGGGTCAGGGGGAGAAGATAAGATTAACAGTGTTCTGGGTCAGGCTTCATAAATTCACAAAATAATAAGCTAATCAGCCTTGGGAATTTTTTGAATTTATGAAGCCTGACCCCGTTTCCCTGTTTCCTTACGATTCGACAAATGCTTTCCCATAATATAATGAGGTAGATTCTCCCCGGTCAGATGATGCAAAAAAGTATATTCGCCTTCAAATAAGACTTCAAAACCCAATTTTAAAAAAAATTTCCTGGCATTATCTGACAATACACCAAAATGTATACCATAAATCCCATTTTCCTGCAAATATTGCAAAAAATGATTGACCAGTAAAGAGCCAATATTTTGCCCGCGATATTGAGATTTGATATTGATATGCAAAGTTGCCGGATAATCATGAGAAAAATCCGGCACCTTGAATTCTCCCTTGAAATAGCTTGAAATTACATACCCCAATAGCACAATATTTTGTTTTCGAAATAGCTGTCCAGATACTATACTCTTCTTCCCTAATGCAGGAAATATCTTTTTTTTAATGATTGTGCGCATTTTATGAACATTTTTTGCGCCAAGTAAATAGCCAGCAACAATGCCTTCCCTGCCTGCAACAAAACAGGAAGATGGTTCATGATCGACAAAGTAGGAAGTGAGCATATCAGCCATAATATCATCACTAAACAAAGCATTACGATATTCACTTAAAATGCTACTCTCTACGCTGATTTCCCTGACAACCTTGCGGTCTTCTGACCGATATTTTCGTACATTTACCCTATTAATTTCCATGGTAGTTGTAGTATGCAGGGGCCAGGTCTCAAGGTCATGAATGACCTGACCCCATTATTCTGACCCCATTCTTATTCTCCTTTGAATCAATTTTCAA
>CAZWUL010000121.1:0-2828 GCA_964636625.1 uncultured Atribacterota bacterium
ATACTTTCGCCCCACTCATCCCGCAGGTTTACTTCCACTGGAGCGATAACAACTGATATGGAACTGGAACTGCAATCCCCCATCACCCTCGTCCCTAACGCCTTCCATGTCCTCATAGGACCCGAGGAGATGCTGGTAGATTCGCTCAACTACAACCTGAAGGAGCTTCAACGCATCCAGGCTCTCTACGTCTCTGGGAACTATTCACGAATCCTCGACAAGCTCGACCGCCGTTTCACCGAGCTGGACGTCCGGAGAGCCTTCACCGCCTACCAGCTTCTAACTATCCTGAAAGAGGCATACCAGACCTTCATCATATTCGAGCACGACCCCAGCCTCTTCGAAGATGCATCCGAGATGGCTGAGTACGTCGGTCAAGCCTTCAAGGAAGCATCGAACAACTCCGCTGTTCTCTTGTACTCGCCATGGACTGATAGACATCTTGAGGAGATATCCAAGTTCGCTGACCGGGTATTCGTCTTCAACGAGGTGCACAAGTACGTCTACAAACGCGTTTCAAAGAAACCCAAGCCCGGTCCGAGAGGGCAGAGAACTCTGGAGGCGTTCTGATGGGTCGAACCTTCAAGAGCGTCCGAATGGGATCTCAGGAGGTAGCAGCAAGGTGGCTCAAAGCTTCGCGAGCACTGAGCAAAGACGACCAGGTATACGGGCAGAAGCTGGCTGAGATGGTCAAGGTCCACTCCAGCGAGGCATTCTACGCTCTCGACGACCCCCTGGAGGCTGCGGTCTTCTCCGTGTTGATAGAGCTTCTGAAAGAGACCGATCGAAAAGCGATCGAGAAGAAGGATAATGTGGATCTTTGACTCGTACCATCGGGGGGCTGTGGAGCTTTGGGACCGGGAAAGGGTCTCTCCCAAGTCGCTCACCTTCAGGTACTCGCCCTCATTTTACCTGTACCTGGAAGATCCTCACGCCCACTGGGAGATGATCGAGGGTCTGGAAAGCCGGTTCAAGGTAAAGGAATGCAGCTTCGATACCGTTTACGGACCTCTCGACGGCTACGAGATTTTCGCATTGAGAGACGTTGCCGAGAAGATCGAGAAGCAGACCCGGCTACAGGCTCAGCTTTACAACGTCGACTTGAGGCTCGATCAGAGATACCTTGCCGATAAGGGTCTATTCCCGTGTGGCAAAGAGGGCGAGTCCAGGTTCGATGCGGACTTCAGCCACCCACTGACCTCTCTAATGATTCAGGTCAACTCGAACCATCAACTCTCAAGGACGATGACGGACATCAAAATCAGGAACGTCAGTCGGGATACAAGGCTGAATGGATCGGAGCGGCAGGTTCTGGCAGACCTCTTCGATCTCATCAAGGTTATTGATCCAGACATGATTCTCTTCTCCGATGCCGATCTCTGGGTCCCAAGGATGGTCGTGAAGGCAGAGAAGTACGGCTTGGACCCTTCCCTCAGCAGAACTGGCTGGTTCAGGAACATGGCATCCAAATCCTACTGGAGCTACGGCAAGATGGAGCACAAGCACGGTGCCATGATACCTGAAGGTCGGATACTGATCGATACGAAGAACAGCTTCATCTACAGAGAAAGCGGGATAGAAGGCATCATTTTAGCGTCGAGGCTGACGGGTCTATCGCCGAACCTAACGTCTCGATTCACCCCAGGAACTCTGATCTCAAACTACGAGGTTTATGAGGCACTTCGGAGAGGTATCGCCGTACCCTTCAGGAAGTGGGATGCAGAGCGGCAGAGGAAGATCATTGACCTGAAGGCGGCGGACAAGGGCGGCATGATATTCCAGCCTCGACCAGGAGTTCACGAGAAGGCTTACGAGCTTGACTTTACCTCATTTTACCCCTCCATCATTGTGAATTTCAACCTCTCTCCCGAGACTTTGGACGGTGCCAATAGGAGAGGTTTTCTCAGTGCCGTCATCGAGCCGCTGCTTGACCTACGACTTGAGACCAAGAAGCTGAAGAAGATCGATCCCAAGTACAAAGGTCTCGATTCAATCCTGAAGTGGATGCTGGTCACCTGTTTCGGCTACACCGGCTACAAGAACGCAAAGTTCGGTCGGATAGAGGTACATGAGTCCATTACCTCCATCTCAAGAGAGTTGCTGATCAAGACCAAGGAGATAGCTGAGAGCATGGATCTTGAAGTGCTCCACGGTATTGTAGACTGCCTCTGGGTCAAAGGCGGGGATGCGTCTCAGTTCAAGGAGAAGGTTGAAGCAGCCACCGGTATAGGCACCGAGCTTGACCCCTATGATTGGATCGTCTTCCTCCCCCTAGCTGACGGCTTCGGGGCGTACAACAGATACTTTGGTCGGATGTCTAGTGGCAAGATGAAGGTACGGGGGGTCGCGTCGCGAAAGAGAGACACGCCCGAGTATGTGCGTCGAATGCAGATGGAGATCTTCGAGAAGATGGGTGAGGCTCAGAACATCGAAGAACTGCGACGGATCAAGCCTCAGGCGTTGGAGATCGCGAAGAGATACCATCGGGAATTGCCTAGGGCAGATCCCTCGGAGATGGTCATACACCGGAGGATCAGCAAGCTTCACTACGAGAAGAGATGCGTCCAGGCTTCAGTTATCCAAGCTTTCCGGAGAAAGGGTGTGAAGGTCTCGCCGGGGATGACTGTGGGATACGTGGTGCGAGATGTGGGGCGGTGGGATGTCGATACGGAGTGGGACGCCTCCGAGTTTGATATCGACTATTACGGGAAGCTTATCGGCAAGGCATGGGAGGAGGCGGCTTTTGTCTTCAAGTTCATTGAGGGGACGGGAATGTAGCGAAAAACTGCGGAATACTTTCGCCCTCCAAGGTTCTGGTTTTTCTATGA
>CAZWUL010000122.1:0-2721 GCA_964636625.1 uncultured Atribacterota bacterium
TTGCTGATGAACCAACCGGAGAACTGGACACTGGGAATGCTCAGTCCATAATGCAGATACTCCAGGACTTGAACCGGGATGATGGGGTGAGTATCGTGGTGGTAACCCACAACCCATCATCAGCCAGTTTTGCTGATGAAATTATTAACATGAGGGATGGTAAAGTGCTAAAATAAATGACTGGTAAGTTTATAATTGCAAATCAATTATAACTCACCTTTTTTTTTTTGAATGTACTCATGGTATTACTCATGGAATAAGTTGTATAAATTCGGAGTTTTGGGGTTGCAACATGTATTTTTATTTAATTTCAACTTCTGGTTTTTTCCCCTTTGTTTCAGGGAGATTAACAAATGTATGGATAATTTACATATCACAACTCAGCATTTCCCCTGTGTTGGCCAGCACTATGAATATGGTTCTGGCACTGGCACTATTAAATATTTATTCAAACCCAAATGGGGATAAAAAACTTTTTAAAAATGTTATGAAGGGATTCTCCCTACTTTTCCTTATTCAAAACATTATATTTGCCTTATATTTTTTATTTAATCCTCATAACTGCGCTAATACGCTGATAACTCCCCTGATTTTCCTGGTCTTTGAATTCATGTTGATGGCTTTAATTTTAAAATCAGAACTGAAGGCATGTACTTAAATAGTAAATAGTATTTTACTATCTTGCTAGAAAAAAAGTAGTATGGACAAAATTCAATCCAATTAATTTTTAATATTCTTCCGGGGGGATAGAGGATGATTGAACTAAGAAAAGCAACAATCAAAGATAGGAAGAAAGCCTACCAGTGGTTGTATTTCTCTGACTTTTCAGATTTTTTAAACCAGTTACAGGGATACACCAGTGACAATCTACCCTCTTATAAGGAGTTCCAATCTGATTATGAGGATTACTTTTTCACTGGCTCTCAAGAAGAAAGAGGCCGTTGTTATATTATAGTTTCCCGGAAAAATGGGAAAACTGATGATATAGGTATTATATCCTACACATCATTCCATCTTCAGGGTAAAATCACTGAGTTTGACATATGGCTAAAGGAACGTAGCTGCACTGGTCATGGATATGGAACCAAGGCTATTTTACAACTTGCCAGTAGAATTAAGGATATGGGATATGATAAAGTTATAATGCGCCCTTCAAAACATAATAAGATGGCTATCAGATCCTATAAAAAGGCAGGATTTGTTGAGGAAGGACTGGAACCTGCAAGTTATTACCTTCCAGAGTATGTGGATGAATTCGCCGATGGTGATTGTGGTCCGGGTGGTGATGTTTTCCTGGTGCTCTATTTGTAACTATACTACTGAATAAAGTTTTAATTATCTTTCGGGGATAATAAACATATAATGGATGTTGTTTAAATAGAATGGTACTTTAGTAAATGAAATCATAGTTTTATCCACATTTTTGTAATACAACTTGCAGGTGTGATCATGAGGAAGCTGCTTTGGTGGTTAATAGCTGGCTCAACTGGAGGGCCTAACCGTGCTAAGATAATCCTGGCATTACACCAAAGACCTTACAATGCTAATCAGCTTTCAGAAGTATTAAATTTAAATTATAAAACAATAAGGCATCATATTAAGGTATTAGAAGAAAATAATGTCATTACATCTCCAGGTAAGCGTAAATATGGGGAGATGTACTTTCTAACTGATAAAATGGAAGAAAATTTTGATACGTTTCAGGGAATATGGGGAGAATTAAAAGTGGATTAATAGTTTAATTCGAAGCTATTAGGGGTAAAAACATGGTATTGGCAGAATATGGTCAGTTTGGTGGTGTGGTAACATTTGTGGCAGTGGCAATTGGAATTGCGAATGTTTGCCTGCTACTGGGGTTGTTATACCTTTACTGGGATACTTATCGCCAGGTTAAATCCAAATTCACCATTGGATTACTGTATTTTTCCACATTCCTACTATTCCAAAACTTTGTCTCTACCATATTCCTGGCACTACCTCTATTTGCACAACTGGAATTCCACGGACCAGAGATCAGTGGACCTAGACTACCATTATTTTTAATCAACATAGTCCAGTTAATTGCACTATCCATACTTTTCAAAATAACTCGTGAATAAAAGTAGGTTAATAATTTGAATAAAGAGCTTGGTAAGTGAATTTGTGCATAATTTGTGCATAATTTATCCATCTTTAGTGCTTGAATTCGGCATAAACATTTAATAATCATTTTAAATAGGAAACATCATGTCATACTTAAAGTTGATCCTGAAAAATCCCTTCAGGAACAAAACAAGAGGTGCCCTTGCAATTGTGGGAATTGCAATTGGAATCATGGTCATCGTGGCCCTGGGTATGGTTACCGGTGGCCTTAAAGAGTCAACAACCAGCACCCTAAAAGCAGGAGCTGCTGAAATCAATGTAATGCAGACTGGATCAAGTAGCATGGGATCTGGGAGGGTAAATGAAAGTAGAGTAACGGAATTACAGAACATATCTGGAGTTAAAGAAACGGCAGGTTTATTAAAGGCAACCAACACCTCCACCAGCGGATCATCTGTGGGAACCAGTTCTACTGGTACTACATCTGGAACTACTAGTATGGGGTCGGGTGGTCCCAACAGTTTAGGTGGACTTTCGGTGACTGGTATGGATCCAGGTAAGCTGAGCCTGGCTGGAATTGAAAACGTAACTGGATCCTTATACGAGACAACCAGTGATAATCAAGTTATAATTGGGAAA
>CAZWUL010000123.1:0-2712 GCA_964636625.1 uncultured Atribacterota bacterium
TATGATAGAGTGCTCCGGGGAATTGGATACGTAATGACTGGCCATAATAATATAGTACTTTAAAACTTATGATTCAAGACCTGGCCCCCAAGAGTCTTCCATAAAACACATATTCTTCCCTGAAAAAGCCATGTCTAATAAGAGGAAGTATGGGAATTAGATATCATCGTATAGCTGAATGTTATTTTCAATTATAGACCTCGTTGATTTGCTGCTATTTTCTTTCTTAAACTACAACTGTCAATGATAAAGATTTGACCCCTATATCTTTTTTAAAGCTCTCCAGAGTCCTGTCGGATAACAGTCTGTTGTGCCGGTAGGTTTCAATACCATCTATATTGGGTATCTTTCCTCTTGGGCGCTTTCTCAAATGGAAAAGAGAAAGTCTTTCCTGTTATCTTCTTACAGGGTACTGTATTCGGCTGTCAAGATTTTAACGATAAGTTGTTATAGATTCTAGTGCTTTTGTATTTATAAATATCTTTATTTTACCTATAATATACTACTTTTTAATAAAAGTGTCCTTCTTTTTTTATAAAAAGATGGAGAAAAAGATAAAGCCCCTAAGCAGGATGCTGAAGGGTTGGGGTTTGCTGGCTCCCCCTATTGGATGTGTTTAGAACTTTTCAGGAAAGAGGAAGCTCTCTGAAACTCCCTCTTTCATAATAATTATTTATAATTTTACTTCAGCTGATCTATCTAAGGAGCGGGAGCTAAATAGATAATCTCCAATTTTGGACGCAGAGAAGTTTCATCTATATAGTCAGAACTAAAGCATTGTATATAAGTATTTCCTAAAGCTTCATCTGTATCCTTTAAAACGAGTCCATAGTTAGGCGTACTCCCATCCAACCATTCCTGTAATAAATTAGTGATATCCCAGGATAGCCAGTCAGTTATATCAACATTAACTAATCTTGAGCTTTCCGGAGTAGGATGATAATCAGGCTGGTTGATCCAGGTGAGGGTATTTTCCTGCCAGCTACTGGTTACCTTATGTATCCTAATCGTCAAATCTGTTGTACCAGTACTGCTATTATGATACAATTTCAAATCAGCACTCACAATATCAACTCCTGTCGGAATTGCACTTAAGTTAAATTGCAAATAAGCCCTTGCTATAGAAGGATCAATTGTATTTCCGATGAATAAATTCGGATAATTTCCGAAATTAACGACTGCAGTACTACTGGAAACATCACAATCTTTTCCCTCTATTGGCCCGGGTTGTATAATAATATTTTGTTCTAAAATAACTGTTGGATTCACGGTAATAGTTACTGTAGCCGTGTTTGAGTCTGTACTATTAGTGGCTGTCAGGATATAGGTAGTCGTTGAAGTCGGTGATACGGAGGTGGAACCGGATAGACCTACAGCACCAATACCCTGGTTAATGGATAAAGTAGTAGCATTGGTCACCGCCCAGCTTAAGGTAACAACTTCTCCTTCAGTAATACTAGTGGAGCTAGCCGTAAAGGAGTTGATGATGGGTGTGGTTGGGGTAACGCCGCCACAGGCAGATAGAAATATCAAGAGCAATAAACTGACCAGGAAACTGAAATAAGGCCGGTTCTTTTTGATAATACCTTTCATCTTGATAGTTAACCTCCTTTCCTCAAAGATTGAAAATTAATAGAATCACATCTATTTTTTCTAAGGTAGATAATAATCTATCATCAACTTAGGATGTGAATTACCCTCAGAGGCATCAGAGGAATGAAATTTTGCCAACATACCAGCATTGGCTATTTCATCAACTACCTTCAACAATACACCATCATTGGCAATAGTTCCGTTCAACCAGCCTGCAAACAAGTCATTAATATTCCAGGCATACCAATCACTCCATATCATCATATTAATCTTAACAATTGATTCCGGCTGAATAGAGCTGGCGGGTTGATTGTCCCAGGTAATGTTACCTTCTAACCAGCTATCTGTTACCTGATATAGACCGATTGACAACAGTTCAACAGTCATATCATTCCTTATTTTTGAATAATTCTTAATCTCCAGATGAGCATCCACAACCCTGGCATTTGGCGGAACAGCACTCAGGTCAAACTGTAGGTAAGAGCGGTATTTCCCATCAGCATCAAAAGCGGTACAATTTCCTACCCACAGTAAATTAGCACTTCCGTAATTGGTTTCGGGGAGTTTTTCCTCCACATAGGAATCCTTACTCCAGCTATCTGTTTGCAGGGTAAGGGATTCTAAGGAAGCATAAGCTAACGGTGGGTTAATATAGGTAGTCTGGTTAGCATTAACGGTTACAGTTCCTTCCCAGAGCTTGTGATGGAATTTATCCAATTTGATGGTATAACTGCCCACTTCTCTGTTAAATATGATGGGGGTAACCATACCGGAATCTACACCATTGAGAAAGACTTTGGCTCCGCTAGGTGTAGAATTGATGTCAATTGAACCGTATTGGACAGGGGGTATAGAGGGAGTACAACTAGTGATGACTGTTATCATTAAGAAAGTAAAAATTAGAATCAAAAAGCCCTTATTTTTCATTTTTAACTTCTCCTTTTTAATTTAAATAATCTATGATTACAAAATAAAAATATCAATTTATCACTACCACATCCTTCGTGGTTCACCTTAGCTGATTGAATATCAGTAAAATTTAAACCACAAAAAAAAGACAGGGCAAGATAAGGTATCTTACTCTGTCTTTTTGACCTGAAAGATTCTTCCGGAGGGATT
>CAZWUL010000124.1:0-2618 GCA_964636625.1 uncultured Atribacterota bacterium
GTTTTATTTCTTGTTATTTGCATCCATTTGAAGCTTACGGTACTTATAATGGTTTTTCTTACAACAGTGATTATTTATCCTTGTCCCATAATTTTCTCCATGATTTTGTACATATCAACAAGCTTGATCCTTCTTATAACAGTTCTTATAATTATTCTTACATAGTATCCGCTAGATTTATCAATGGTGACCAGATTGTAGTTTATAGGCCCATTGATACCAATTTATCTGCCTATGAAGAGGCTCTTAAACTGGAACCTAAAAATATTGGAAATCATAGTGCAGATTACACTGTTGATACCATTCAAATAGCAAATAGCACGGGTTATAAAATCGATTCTTTGAATTATTACAGCGGATTTAATGAAGGAGAGTTCGTATCTGAGTCAATTGACATAGTATTTGTTAAAAATGGAAAATTATATCAAATAAGTTTCTTTTCATCTGAGAAAGATCATCTAAATCAGAACCAGGCAAATATGGATAAGATTGTAAACAGTTTTACAGTCTATTGAGAATCCCAGATTATAATTAATAATGAAATAAGAAAAAATAGGGAAAAATTTATTGAAAACTAAACAAAGATGTTTGTTTTCCCTTTTCTTTGGATTCAGACTTTTCAGAATCACTTTTAGAATCACTTTTATCCTTAGATTCCGCACTTTTACTTATTTTACCCTTCTTGGTTTTAGTACTGGTCTTTGGATCTTTGGGAGTGATTGGGGTTTCAGAGTCATTTGTTTTTGAAGCTTTCTTGGAAGACGAATCTGTGTCCACTACAGGGTCATTTCCTGTCACTGCAGTCTCTGAGGGCCTCTTTGAGGAGGGGTTTTTAGTGGATTTTGTTGTCTTTGAGGTGGTTGTTTTGGGTTTACTTGTTGTTTTAGCCTTAGTTGCCTTTTTAGGTTTCTGCTTTTTAATTTTCCTGCTTCGGAACTGTTTTACCTCGGCATCTTCCAGGTCAAAATAGTCTGCCAGATCCCGGGCCAGTTCATCACCCTGGAACATTATCTCAAAGTAAGGGAAATATTCAATGGCCACCTTCCGGGATGTGTGCATTTTAGCTCCCATTTTGGTTGCTACTCTGTCTCTGAGATCCCTTTTCGCCCGGTTTTTAGACAGTTTACTGTAAAATGTGGAGCTGGAGTATCTGCTAAATTTTTTATAGGTTTCATCCTTGGCCAGGGCCACTCCCACCCCCATAAGATCGTAGGTGTACTTCCAGTAACCATAATGTCGGGTGTGGAAAGCCCTACCCAGGTATACGTCGGCTTCGGCCACTGCATTATAAGCTTTTTCAATCTCTTCTGCCTTTTCATACTCCCGGGGGATGTTCTCGGTTATCTGTTCCAGGATGAAACCTGGATCCGCCTCCAGGCGCAGGGAATCCTTGATCCGTCTGGGGTTTTTGCTCTTAAGTACGGTGCGCACCGAGTCAAAGATGTTGTTAATATCATCTTTTTCGGCTATGGCTTTCAGATCATCAGAGGTGATGGAATCTTTTCCCTGGGCAATGACTTGCAGATCGTTAATTGCAGACCTGAGATCTCCACGTGATCTTTTGGCCAGTGTACGAAGAACGTGTTCTTCAAAATCGACTCCTTCCTTGACACATATCTTTTTTAAAAGTGCTACAATGGAGTTAGTGTGCACTTTACGGATTTTTATAAGTTGGCATTTGGATTTAAGGCCTTGTATACGTTTACTGTAAAGGTCGTTGGCCATCATGATCATGGGATGATGACCCTCTTTGATGATCTTATTTATGGCCCGTATACCACCACGATCCTCATTACCATGGAGTCCGTCCACTTCATCTAGGATTATAAGTTTAAGCCCGCCCTGGCCAAAGAGAGAAACAGAAGCGGATGCTTCCCCAATGGTGTTCATGATTATGTCGTAGGATCTCTTATCACTGGCATTGAGTTCTATGTGGTCTGAGAACTGCTGTGCAACCAGATGGGCTAGGGTGGTTTTCCCGGTGCCAGGTGGCCCTACCAGTAGCAGGCATTTCTGGGGCTCGCCATGATCCCAGTTTTCCAACCAGTTTTCAATCTCTTCAATGGCCTTTTTATTCCCCAGAACATCTTTCATAGTCTGGGGACTGTACTTCTCAGTCCACAACATCTAATCTGCCTTTTCCTTTGGTAAAAATTTGGTCAAAAGAGCTTCTAATTGTATTCTAGGATTGGCACCTTCCCTTATCCGGAAATCATATTCTCCAATGTGTTCCACCAGATTTATGTAATTTTCACTTGCGAGAAGATCATCCATGGCCATTCTGGAGACTTCCTGATAAACCTGGGTTACCATGTCCTCACCACTGGTTCCCTGAACCACCATGACCTCCCTTAAAAGGTCACGAGCGTCCATGAAATCTCCATCCAGTGCCAGGTTTACGATCCGGCGAACATCTTTGGGTTTGGCTTTAGAAACTACATCGTGAACAGTTTCTTCAGTCACCTCCTCACCCATAGATGAAGTAGACTGCAGGATATTAACTGCCCGACGCATATCTCCCTCCGCGAAATAAACTATGCTTTCCAGTGTTCCAGGGGCATAATTAACTTTTTCGGCTTTGGCGATTATTTCCAGTCTCTTTATGACTTGGTGACCCT
>CAZWUL010000125.1:0-2557 GCA_964636625.1 uncultured Atribacterota bacterium
AGCTTTGCACAAATATCTACGGCTTTGGAGTAATAAATATCGCACCCGCATAGCGAGTGGCTTTAAGAACCTCTAAAAGAGGTTTAACTTTTTTACTCTTTTTCTTTCGATTTTTTATTTATACCTTTAGCCATAATCTTTCTTAAGCAATAGTATTTCCAACTTTGGACTTCTGGTAAAAAATAATCATCTATCTTATCTTAGTCTTTATATGGAAAAACCATTTTATTTAACCATTAACACCTTCTTAGAAGGTGGTTTTTTATGGTTAAATAAAGATTACCTTATATTTTTATAATTTAACAAAGAAATTAGTTAATACCAGGGGTGGAAAATCATAATGGTGGACTAGCACGTTTATGCTATGTCTTTTTTCTATTACGAGTTGCTACATCAAATACTACTGCAGCTACCAGAACCAGCGCTCTGACAATATACTGATATGATATATCAATTCCCATCAAATTCATACCACTGGTCAAGGACATCATAACAAAGGCACCTACAATTGAACCGGTAACTTTCCCTATGCCCCCAGAGGGTGAAGCTCCTCCTACAAAAGCAGCTGCTATTGCATCCAGTTCAAATAAGGTGCCAGCAGTAGTTGTTGCTGATTTAAAACGGGAAGCATATAATACGCCTGATAAAGCAGCAAGCATTCCCATTGAACAGAAAACAATATAGGTTATCTTCTTCACACTAATTCCAGTCAGCTGAGCTGCCTCAGGATTACCACCAACCGCATAAATATGTCTTCCGAGATTAGTCCTGGCCATAATAAAGTGATAGAACAAAACAACAACTATCACAATTACTGCAGTCCATGATAATCCCCTAAATCCTGATAATATCCAGGTAATAACCCCAATTAAAGCTGACATAAAAATCACTTTTAAAATAAAAAGATGCATTGGAGAAACCTTAAAGTTATGGTAAAGCATTCTATTGCGTAGCTTTACTGTGCTTATAATATAAAATATAATTACCAGGAGTCCAAGTGTAAGTGTCAGTTTATGTACTCCCGCAAAAATTCCTATATCGGGAATGATAGGAATATCAGGAATATAGCCACTTCCTATGGCATTAAAAGCATCATTTGTAATAACAATCGTGCCTCTGTGCATAGTCACAAGCTGCAATGCACCTCTGTAACCTAACCAGCCTGCAAGGGTTGCAACAAAAGCTGGAATTTTCATCTGCCCTACCAGAAAACCGGTCAATAATCCCGCCATGGCACCAATTATTATTATCAAAGCTATGCTTATGGGAGCAGGCATATGCCAGAACTCCATGGCAGTTGCTGCTACTGCACCTAAAAAACCTGAAAGATACCCAACCGATAGGTCAATATGAGATATAATAATTACCAATGTCATTCCAATTGCCAATATTGCGATATACCCTGTCTGATTTATTAGGTTACTTATGTTTCTTGAAGAAAGAAAAACACCTTTTGTGGTAATAGTAAAAATTATCATAATAACCAATAAGGCAATGTACATACCCCATTCACGAATATTTTCATGAAACAACCTTTTTGCATCCCCAATTAATGTGATTTCTTCAGACCTATCTGTTTTTACCATTGGCTTGCTTGCCTCCTTCTTCAGCAAAATCGTCACGCGCCCCAACAATATATGCTACTACATGTTCCCGAAAGGTATCGATATCGCCGGTTACCTTTGTATCACAAACTTTACGTCCCTGGCGCAAAACCATCATACGGTCACTTACCTGGTATATGTCCTCTATACGGTGACTTATTATAATAATCGAATTGCCCTGTGCCTTTAGTTCTTTTACCAGATCAAGCACTTTTTCAATTGCTGCTACACTTAGCGCTGCAGTTGGCTCGTCCATTATAGTTACTTTGGCATCAAAAGCAGTTGAACGAGCAATAGCAATTGCCTGTCTCTGGCCACCGGAAAGGCTTTCAACCTTTAAGCGAACGGAAGAAATATCAATTTTAAGCCTATCCAGAAGACGTTCCGTTTCTTTTTCCATATAATGCTCATCTAGCACACCTATTTGACCCAACTGTAAGTTCGTTTTTTCTCTACCCATGAATACATTTGCAACCACATCAAGATTATTGGCAAGCGCCAGATCCTGGTATACCATCTCAATCCCCTGCTTGTGTGCATCCTTAGAACTTGCCATATGTATCTTCTTACCTTCCACAAATATTTCCCCTTCATCGGGAATATATGCTCCACTGAGAATCTTCATCAAAGTTGATTTCCCTGCCGCATTATCACCAACCAGCCCCAGTACCTCGTTATGATGCAATACCAGGTCTACTCCTTTTAATGCCTGTACACCGCCAAAATTTTTCTTAATATTACGCATCTCTACAACAGGTGCTTTTTCTACCATGGGGTTCCTCTCTTTATATAAAAATAATAATATAATTAAGTAAATATCGCACCCACATAGCGGGTTACTTTCAGAACCTCTAAAAGAGATTTAACTTTGTTGTTCTTTTTCTTTCGATTTTTTATTTATACCTTTAGCCATATTCTTTCTTAAGCAATAGTATTTCCAACTTTGGACTTCA
>CAZWUL010000126.1:0-2550 GCA_964636625.1 uncultured Atribacterota bacterium
AATATATCAAAGTTTCTTGATTAAATTATATATAATTCTTGAAACATGGTTGTTATCTTCAATAATATTTTCTCTGGTTTCATGATTGATATAATTGAGTTCATTGCCTATAACTACCTGTGTTTCAAGCTCTGCACAGCTGCTTAATGTGATAAATAAAAACTGTCTAAATTTATTATTATGAAATCTTTTAATCCTTCTGCAATATTTGATGGAATTGATACTGCACTACGTCTCATTTGCGAAGTCATTCCATATAACTCCTCATTAGGAAAACACTTGGCAATTTTATAGATATCCCTGACAACATTAATACCTTCTTGCCAAATTCTAAGATCTCTAAAATTTTGTATTTTTTTCTTCCTGAATTTCTATTTTATCTGCCATTATTACACCTTTAAATGTTACTAGTAATTTTAGACTTTAATTATATCTATCAGGATAGGACTACATCATTCATTATTTATAAAAAATAAGCAAGGCTATTATCACCGTTTTTACAAAAAACGCAGTTATTAATAGTTTCCACAATTACACCTACATCATTTCACGATATACAATATACTTTACTTTATGTACTTGTAGTGCGGATTACCTCTTCAATGGTAGTGATTCCCTGAATAATATTTCGTATGCCATCTTCTTTCAGGGTAACCATGCCATTTTTTTTAATGGCTGTTTCTCGTATTTCACTTAACGAAGCATTTTTATAAATCATTTCACGGATATTCTCATTTATTACCATTAATTCAAAGATAGCAGTTCTTCCTTTGTAGCCGGTTTGTTTGCAATGCTGACATCCTTCTCCCCTGAAAATTCTCATCTCTGCAGGATCTATATGAAATTCCTCCATTAGTTTTCTAACTTCATCATTTATTGGGATTTCTTTTTTACAATTGGGGCAAATCTTGCGTACCAACCTCTGGGCAATAACACCTATAACTGAAGAAGATATCAAAAAAGGCTCTACTCCCATATCAATTAGTCGAACAATAGAACTCGGTGCATCATTGGTATGCAAGGTACTTAAAACCAGATGACCGGTTAATGCTGATTGGATAGCTATATCAGCAGTTTCTTTATCACGGATTTCTCCAACTAGCATAATATCCGGGTCCTGACGTAGAAAACTACGCAATCCTGTGGCAAATGTCAAACCTATCTTTGGTTTTGCCTGTAACTGATTAATACCATCCAGCCGATATTCCACCGGGTCTTCAATAGTCATTATTTTCTTTTCAATAGAATTTAAAATATTCAGCGTTGCATAGAGGGTAGTGGATTTTCCGCTACCAGTGGGTCCGGTTACTAATAATATCCCATTTGGTTTTTCTATTAGCTCCTGGTACTTCTGCAAATTATATTTGGAAAAACCAATGGTTTTTAAATCCAGCATGATTTGGGCCGGATCAAGTATTCTCAAAACAGCGCTCTCCCCATTAACCGCCGGAATAGTGGAAACTCTAAAGTTTACTTCTCTGCCATGTACGTTTACTTTTATCCTGCCATCCTGGGGTAGTCGCCTTTCGGCAATATTCATGTTGGACATAATCTTGATTCGAGAAATAATTGCCATATGTAGATTTCTGGGAGGAGCCATTATATCATGTAGTACTCCATCGATTCGATACCTTACTTTTAATGAGCGGTCTCCATATGGCTCAATATGGATATCACTGGCACCTTCTTTTATGGCACGAAGCATTATAAGATTAACAAGCGATATTACTGGTGCTTCATGTGACTCGCTAACACTTTTTGCAATATCCATTTCTTCGGTACTTTCTTCAACAGCTGTAACTGCAAGTGAATTTATTTCACCCATCATTTGATGCCAGTTTTCCGTAATACCATAGACAGAATCAAGTACCCTGCTAATATCATCGCTGTATGCCAGTCGGGGCTCAATTTCATAGCCCATTTTTATTTTTATTTCATCCTGGGTATAAACATCCAGCGGGTTAGCCATAGCAACAATTAGTTTATCCTTTTTCTTGCCAATTGTTACCAGGTGATGTTTACGGGATAAATCTTCAGGAAGCATTGCTACAATAGAGGGGTCATAAACCTTTTCACTTAATTCAATATAAGGAATACCAATTTCTTCAGAAAGAATTTCCATCATTTCCCCTTTACCAATTATACCCATACTAATGATTATTTTCTGGATACTGGAACCTTCTTCTCCTCTTTTTTGGTTAATCTTCTCAATATCTTTATTTTTAATAACCTTCCGGTTGACAAGAACATCAAGAAGAAATTCACCAGTTATTCCCTTTTCTTTTGTAATGCGTGCTGCCATTTTTTAATAAACCCCTTTTTATAATATATATAACACAATACTGACCTTGAGTTAATACCTTCTTATTAATTGTATAACATTGTTTCCTTATATTAATATTATTATTCTGATATAGACTATAATTGGTATTTAACAATTTACCACGAATATAGCATTTTTACAACAATAAATCAGTTTTCAGTTTACGGTTTTTGGTAAAGAATATTACCTGGTATATTTTTTTGCAACAATGGAATGATGGAAGGATG
>CAZWUL010000127.1:0-2521 GCA_964636625.1 uncultured Atribacterota bacterium
ATTGAAAGCAGAACGTGATCTTTTCAGAGACGGCTTTTTGAGGCTTTACGGCTCCATCGCCCGCCAGTACTCCGCCAACGGGAAAGACGAGAAGAGGGACGTTGAGAAATACGCCCGGACGGTGGAAGGCCTCCAGCCCAACGACCGCCCCGGATATCTCGCAACGATGGGAGAGGTGATGATTGAAGCCCTCACCGAAGCCCCGAACCTCGCCAGGGAGGAGGGAGAGGGACGGTTTACCTACACCACCCGGTCCCGGACGGAGAACAGGGCCCTCGCCCTCGTGGAGCACGTCAAGACCACCGGGAAAGCTTCTATAAAGTCCACAGAAGCCCGCGCCGTCTTGGAGACACATGAAGGTAAGCCCCTAGATAGAAAGGTCGTTTTGAGGGCGCTGGAGGTCGCCAGAGGGCTTCTAAGGGCCTCTCAGGATAAGATCGGTGGCGTGACGAGACTTATTCTATCCACCTCCAGCCGCCGCCCCTCTCCAACCTCACCACAAGAGAGCGAGTCACATAACCGGATCGGTGGAGGAGGTGGCGGGCTGTCACGGCCCCGGAGATGGGCCGTACCCTGGGGCGGGGAGGATTAGGAGGATAGCCGTCCTCCAGCATCGAATGCGACCAAGAAATTTGAATGAAAGATAACACGATTTCCGGTGTGTGTGTGTTGTGTGTGTCGTGTCTAGTCTAGAGTCCGTTTATTCGTCGTTTTTATATTCATCTCTTTATGATTCGCTTCTCGTCGGTCTCGTCTTTTCGTGACCGTGACGATATGTCACGGTATGTGTTAACCCGATCATTTCAGACACTATAAAAATAAGCCCATCCCGTAGCGTACCATCGAAGGGGTGCGAGGTCGAAAAGGTGCTTATCCGATGGGTGGGCCCCGCCCGCTGTCGGTATTACTCGATTGCGATTTATTAGAGCCAGGGCGGGGTGAAAAATACTATTAAAATATTAGATTATAATTATTTACATTGACAATCAGTTTCGGTAAATTTTAATTATACTTTAATTATGCCTTTTTTAATCAAAATATCAAAATACTCCTCGGAAGACATTGGACATGATATAAGATCATTTAGTTCTGAAGACGTGTCTAGAAAAAGCTGGTTTTTAACCGCGCTTAATAAGCCACGGGCATATTCTTTTTTCCCGTGACTGATAAAAGTATAAACAGATGTCTTTTTCCCATTCACAAACAACGTTAGTTTTTTATGATGGACCTTCTTATTTTTTTTCGTTACTATGAACCCTTTTCGAGTCAGGGCATCCTCGATTTCAGTTGATTTATATGAGGTCATCTATATCCTTTCTATTAAACATTGAGATTAATTCCTCGCGAAATTCGATAGCGTCTTCGCTTAATTCATCGACATCTGCTTCAACATAATCCTCCCAAAGCATCTCAATTTCTTCGCTGATCCCCTCCGCGGCCATCTTTAGACTGTCCGCAAAAAAGTGCAGTCTAAGTTTATCATACGTGGCGATATACTGTTCGTCTTGATACATAACATTTAGATTTATAGGATTAATTAGCGACACCGTTCTATCCTTTAATTGTATTTTGTACAGCATTTTGCTTCGAAGCGGCTCCATATAAGTCCCTTTTTGGGGGGCAGACAGGATTTCTGACAGTTTCATACCCTTTAGTTCGATACCATGTTGCCTACGTGGTCTTAATTGAATTTCTGATAGTTCTGTACTCTGGAGTTTAATATTACGCGCGTAAATTCCAACTTGTGACCTCAACTCTTCTTTTCTATAATGTGCTTCCCCAATTGTTACTGGATATCCATGCGTTGCTGTAGTTTCGATCTTTCCGATCATTAATGTTACTCCTGTCGAACTTGACCGAGGAATTTATTCAAGGTCCATATTACCCAAAGCACACATCGATGGACATTATCCATCGCTTCCATCAATCTACCCTCTGTAAGTTCATCAAATGATATCTCCTTGATGAATTCGATCGCCGTTGGATTATCTGGATCTTCAAACGGGTGGATTTGAAACACTGGGGGGGCAAAGATGAGGTCTCGTTTCAAGTTCCAAAGAAACTCAGCGCGTTCAACCGGTGTCATGGAATTTAGTTTTTCTAAGTGTTGTGGATGAATATCTAATTTTGATATTACGATTAAAACCCTTGCTGCATCTTTTGGTTGGATGACTGAGAATCGAATCCCGGTATCAGTCTCACCTTCATATCCAAAATGGGCGCGCTCATTGCTTATTTCACTTCTGAGGAAGCCTCGGTCCTTCATCCACTCATTGACCACTTTTTTCGCTTCATCGACATTTCCAACCGACATTAACCCCACGCCCTGCGTATTTGGCTTTATCCGCAGTCTTTGCCAGAAGTGCTGCGTTTTATGGTTTTCTCGAACTTACACACTTGGTAGGTGTACAAATACCTCTCGGATGAACGGCTTTGGTTAGTCCTCGTTTGTCATTCTCTCGATCTTCTCTTTCATGTCGAAGGTATACCGTCGCGCCTTCACCCCGCCCCTGTGACAGTT
>CAZWUL010000128.1:0-2511 GCA_964636625.1 uncultured Atribacterota bacterium
CCGTAATGGGCTGATAAATTCCAGGTACCATATTTTTCAGGCGCGGTATAAGTCGTCTGCAGACCATAAGTGGAGCTAAACATCCCCACTGCACAGGGCTTGCTCCATTCAACTTTTTCACCATTAATAGGAACTTCATTTTTTGAACAATAATCATACCCCCTTACTATAAAGTTATATTGGGCACCGGGCTTTAACTGTATTTCATAAGGTTCTATTTTAATGGAAAATAACTCCTGCATTTCATATCCAAAACTACAAAAGATAGATTCCTGGAAATCGCGGGGGACAATAGTGCCGTTACTGTCTTTAAACCTGATATAAACTATCTTATTACCTGATTGCATGGTGGTGCCATTTAAGCCACTGGCAATATTGAATTGAGCATAATTTTCGCTATAGGGAACCCAATCGGACCATCTCTCCCCGTCACCACTGAAAGACATAGCCAAGATATTTTCATCATCAGTAAAAATTGAGAATTCCGGAGTGCAGTCTTTGACAACAGCAGAATCATGAGCTTTAAGTTTTATACTGTAGACAGGCTTTATCTTGTTTTCTTCTTGTTGTGCATCTATATCCTGATATATGCCACTACAGCCGTTAATAAAAAATAATAATAAAATAAAAACAAAGAAAAATATTTTGCTATTAATCTGGTATTTTTTCATAATACAAATATTATAGTAAACAAACAATGTCCTGACAAGGTTTTTGTTAGTTTTAAATAATAAAATTTAGAATTGGGTAAATATTGTGGGTATATATGTTGCAAGGATGGAATATTGGAATAATGGAACATTGGAAAACAAAAGAGTCTAAGGTTTTAGTAAATGATTATTTATTATTAAAATCTTGATTAAAAACTAAAAACTGTAAACTGAAAACCTAAATCTAAAATTAGTGCTATAAATTATGTGAGAGATGTGAGAATAATTGAATGAGATTGCCACGACGAGTTAAAACTAGTCTCGCAATGACAGGAAGAAAGTATTAAGTATACCTTATAAAGAATACCGTGAATACTGTGGGAATAAGTGAAAGATAGTTTTCAGTTATCAGTTTTCTGGTTAAAGAATGCGGGCAGCAATGAATGAGATTGCCACGACATGTTTTCAACATGCCTCGCAATGACAAAAGAAAGAAGTATTAAGTATTCCGTATTAATGTATACTGTGAATACTGAGAGAATAAATGATTGTAAGGTTGGAAAATTGGAAAGATGCAAGAATGAGATCGGGGTTTTTAACTAAAAACTATAAACTAAAAACTGATAACAGTCTTTATACTAAATACCAAATACCAACGACCAACGACTATACCGATATACCGATACTTTTCTTTCATTTCCCCATCACCCTACCCTCTCCCTCCAGGAGTAGAGGGAAATTCTCAAATATCTTCTGGCGAGAAAGGGTAGTATAAGAAAAAGATAAATAAACCTCCCCGTAGCAGAGCTGCGGGGTATTAGACCCTAAGAGATTAATTAATAATTAAGGCAATCCTATACTTAAGCTGCACTTAGAACCTTTACAAGCTGTTGAAAAATGATTATATTCAGTGAATAATAACAGGGGCTTACTGCAATAGAAAATAATATTAAGCAGAATAAGATGATTATGAAATTTCTGCTTATTCTTAACCATGAAGCCATAAACCTGAAATCTTACAAAACAAGCAATAAATTTTATAATGAATTAATTTTAGTGTTTAAAGGCTTCTAAATTAACAAATTTAGTGCAATTTTGAGTATACATTACCAAAATTAATAAGTCTGTTTCACAGGCAAAAAAAGAAGGAGCTCTTTAAAAGAACTCCTTCTTTTTGTTTGTCTATCTAACTGCTGCAATTTGTAAATTATTAATTATTGTGTTTACTATTAGTCATTGCCGTTGCAAAGTACACATTCAGGATCATCAGCATCGACTAATTGAACACTCCATTTACAATCGTCTTTTCCGTCTACACAGAAGTCACCATCAACTAAAACAGCTCCATACCATGGTTTACCTTTTGTATCTTCAACACACTCTTCGCTTACTTCAGTAAGTGTAATGCAGCATTCGTCTTCGTCAACACCGTAATCATCTTGAACTTCTAAGTCAAATATACCTTTTCTTACATTTCCAACATTGTCTTCAACGGTAACTACGACAGCATAAGTGCTAACTTCCAAACAAGTAGTTTTGGTATCAACAGGGCAGCCCATTCCGCTGTCAGACCATACTGGGTCTGCACAGGTTAAATCACAGCATGCATCAAATGGTTTATCAGCATAGTCATAAATACTGATTGCCCATCCGGCAATACCTGAGCAGTCATCGCCACAGCATTCGTCGGTTCCTTCGCAAATATCGGTAGTAGAAAAGCTTTCAAAGGAAACTTCACAGCCAGCACAATAACATTCATCAACTTCTACAACTAAGCCAAGATAAGGCGGTTGACAGTCAACGATTACCGGGAATTCAACACAGACACCATCTTCACTGCATTCACCAGCTTCAACTTTTA